>NZ_JBEZJL010000041.1:0-89709 GCF_040651755.1 Actinomadura sp. NPDC048394
AACTCCTCCGAGTAGTTCTCCTTCGCCATCCAGACCCTCCAGCCCGGACACCATGATCCAGGACTCAGGGTGACCACGATTCAGGGGGAAGGCCCGACCTCCAGCTCGGCGGTGACCACCTCTGGACGGTCGTCGATGTACGCCGAGCGCGCGGTCGAATACACCTTTCGGGCCCCGCGCGCCAGCACCTCGTCGACCAGCGCCGCGCCGAGTCCACGTCGGCCTCCGGTCACCACGACCACTTTGCCCGCTACGGCAACCACGGCACCTCCACCTGACTAACGATCTCGTTAGCGAGATCGAATCACACCCTGCTGAATAACGCAAGCGTTAGTTACACTGGCGGGGTGGCGATGAACTTCGAGGAACGGCTGAGCGACCGGGATGCGTGGACGATCGGCGACCGATGCTCGGCGGGGCGGGTGCTGGACCTGCTCAGCACCAAGACGGTGTTCCTAGTGGTTCGCGAATGCTTCTATGGCACGACCAGGTTCGACGACTTCGTGGCACGGATCGGGGCCTCGGCACCCGCGGTGTCGCGGGCGCTCAAACAGCTGAAGGTCGCGGGTGTCGTCGAGCCCGTTCTCTATCGGGAGCCGGGGAGCCGCGCCCGCGACGAGTACCGGCTGACCCGGGCCGGAGAGGACCTGCTGCCGGTGTTCCTGTCGCTGATGCAATGGGGCGACAAGTACCTGCAGGAAGACCGTCCGCCCCTGTCGTTCGTCGAGGCCGGAACCGGCCGTCCGGTACGGGCCCGCGTTACCGCCGAGCCGGCGCCGGAGGCGATGTCCGACAACATCGAGATCCGGCTGAACCCCCCTGGCGGCGCGGCTGGCGGCCGCGACCGCAGCACCTAGGAACACGATTTGAGACCTATGACGACACGCCTGGTGGCCCGCGGGCCCGAATTTCCGGAGAAGGCACGTGCAGCCGTGCCCGCCGGCGTCGACGGGCTGGTCGACGGCGCCCTCCTCGACCAGCCCACGGCCCGCGCCGTACGGGACGGCGGCCGGATCACCACCCTCCGCGGCTCCGAGGGAATGGGGGAACGCGGCGTCGCCTTCCAGCCCGTCTGGATAGCCGAGTACGCGCGCCAGCAGACGAAACTCGACCACCTCCGCCGGCAGGTAGAGGACGGTCAGGTGACGCTACGAGTGGCGCGGATCCTGCCAGCCGAACAGGCCGCCGAAGCGCACCGCCTCCTCGAAGCAGGCGGTGTCCGAGGACGACTCATTTTGACGTTCTAACCAGGGGTAACGAACAGCTGCGTAGCCAAACAGTCAGAGGCCAGGGAGAGCGCCGGTCGCCGTTGCCGGTCGCCGAGTACATCAGCCGCCACCGCGTGACCGAGCCTGCGGAGTTGGGATCGCACGGCGAAAGGGCGGACTTTCATTGAGTTGGAGTGATCGCGGCTCGGAGGGCTTCGTAGTTGACACCGAGGTTGGTGAGAGTGTGGTGGGCGATGCCCTCGGAGACGGTGAGCACCGCGAGCGCGAGGTGCGTGTTGTTGATCGCCGGTGAGTTCGTGCGCAGTGACTCGCGCAGAGCATGCTGCAGGCAGCGCAGCGCCAACGCGGTCATCGGGGTCTCGTCGGGCAGCGGCTCGCCGCGGGGGACGCCGATCTGACCGTCGATCGCGGCGCGAACGGTGTCCGGAGCAGCCCCGCACCGGGCCAGAGCCAGGCAGGCCTTGTCCTCCGGACTACCGACCAGACCAAGGAGAAGATGCCCAGTGCCGAGGTAGGTCTTGCGGCGGGCCTGGGCCGCCAGGTGCGCGCGCTCGGCGGTCTCGCGCAGGGCCGGAGTGGCCCGGCCCCAGAACTCCCCACGCGTGGTCTCGGTCGGGATGAACCGCTTCTGCACGGCCTGGCGGCTGACCCCGAGCCGGGTCCCGATGTCGGTCCAGGTCAGTCCCTCACTGCGGGCCTCATCGACGAAGAAGCCGACGATCTCCGCCAAGCGGTCGAGGTGCTCGGAAAGGTCGAGCGCGCGAGTCAGCCGGTCAAGTGCAGACGCGTCGCCCGGCGACCGTACCTGCTCGATCAGCGCCTCCAGCGTCAGTTCGTCGCGGCTCGCGAGACACTCTCCGTGGCGAATGCGTCCAGGTCGGTGTAGAGCGCCTCGGTGACCCGCCGGTCGCGGTCCAGGCGCTCGAGGGCACCTATGTTGCCGTTGAAGTGCACTGCGGCGGTGAGCTGCCGCCGGGGGCCGCTGAACACCATGCAGGCCATCCCGCCCAGTGCGCCGAACGCATCGCCGGACGCCGGCCTGAAGTTCTCCGCGGCCAACGCCACCCCCAGCCCCCACCGGCGCGGCCGCCCGGCCGACTGGTCGACCATCTCGGCAGGGCGATGATCGGCCAGCAGCACCCGGCAGGTCTCCGGCGCGAGCAGCCGACGGCCGGCCCACCGCCCGCCTTGGCGGAGAAGCTCGCAGACGGTCGCGGCCTGACCGAACGGGCCCGCGACGCACGCGCTGGGATAGCCCTTCGCGACATCGAACCGGCCCACGCGGTCGGCCAGCTCCGCCGACCCGAACCAGGGCACGTCGATGACGTCCAGTCCGGTCCCGCCCGACCGCGACGCCAGTCCGAGAGGCTCGATGACCTGCCTCTGCTGGAACTCGGCGAACGTCATCCCGCCGGCGCGCGCCACGATCTCATCCAGCATCAGGTAACCGGCGTGGCCGAGATGGCCGGCACGCCGGCCCGGCACCCAGTCCGGATCGGCCTGCGCGGTCACGATCATCTGCACCAGATCGTCCCGGCCACGGCCGAACGCCTCGCCCACCGCCACATGCACCAGTTCGACCCCCGCGATGCGCCCGCCGCCACCTCGGCCTCCAGCGCACGCCGAAAAGCACTCAACCGCCGACCGTGACTCCCCGACTCACCATTCGGCAACCTTGTGTTGCATGTATCCGGAAAGCAACTAACGGTTGCAGCTCCAGCCATAGATGATGCCAGGAAGGCGACCATGCCCGGCAAGAAGGCGCCACGCCGGAGCGCGCAGACCCACTACTGCACCGCCTATGGCCGGGACAAGTAGTTGATGTAGACGGTGTGGTCTTCTCCGCCCTTCAAAGCCTCACCTGTCCGCCTCCTACTGATGCGCCTCCGGCTCGTCCGGCGTCTTCGGGCCAGGCCGCACCCACCCACTCCCGGGGAGGCCGTTCCCCTTGGGTTGACGGACCGGATCGGCCCTGTGTGGCCACTTCAGCCCGTGATCCAGGACACACGACGCAGAGTTTGCCTTCTCTCGGACAGGGAGTAGCCTGGCCCAAATGACCGACCGGTCGGTCAATGAATCGAGGATGTGCGATGCCTTTCGTCCGAAGCAGAGCGGGGCAGGTGTTCTATGCCGAGCAGGGCCGTGGGCGGCCGGTCGTGTTGCTGCACGCCGCGCTGCACGACCACACCGACTTCGACGCGGTGGCCGAGCCTCTGGCGGCCGCCGGCCATCGCGTGCTGGCCGTGGACTGGCCGGGGCACGGTCGTTCCGAGCTACCGACCGGAGGGCCGCGGTCGGTGACCGCGCCGCTGCTCGCCGGTGTCCTCGCCGATCTCGTCGCCGAACTGGACCTGAAGCGGGCCGTGTTCGTCGGCAACTCGGTCGGCGGGTACGCCGCAGCCAGGCTCGCGCTGGACCACCCGGACCGGGTCGCCGGGCTGGTCCTGGTCAATGCCGGCGGGTTCGTCAAGGTCCCGCGCCTCGCGGCCCGGGCCTTGGGTGTCCCGGTCGTCAACCGGGCGGTGTTCCCCCGGCTCGTTCCCCGGTACATGAAGCCGGACAGCGACCGGCTCCGCGCCATCACCCGCCGGGTCCAGGACACCGCGCGCAGCAGGACGGGCGCCGCGCTGTCCGCCGCGCTGTGGCGCAGCATCGCCGATCCGGCCTACGACCTGCGAGCCGACGGACCCCGGCTCGATGTACCCGTGCTGCTGGCCTGGGGGTCCCGCGACATCATCCTCCCCATGTCGGCCGCACGCCAGACGCAGACGGCGATACCCGACGCGGACCTGCGGACGCTGGAGACCGGGCACGTGGCCTTCGCCTCCGATCCGGACGGCTTTCTGGGCCTGGTACTGCCCTTCCTGGAATCGGTGCGGACCGCCGGGAGCGCGCAGTGAGCACCGGCGTCCGGCAGCAGCGCGCGGAGGCCACCCGCCGGCAACTCATCACCGCGGGCCTGTCCCTGGCGGAGCGGACGGGCCTGGCAGGCATGAGCGTCAACCTCATCGTCGCTGAGGCGGGCGTGGCCAAGGGCACCTTCTTCCACCACTTCCGCGACCGGTCGCAATTCCTGCTGGCGCTGCACACCGAATTCCACGACCGCGCATTCGCAGAGATCAACAAGACGATCGCGGGAATGGCACCGGGCCGAGGCCGGCTGCTCGCCGCCGCGAACGCCTACCTGGACGAATGCCTGCGCCATCGCGGTGTCCGCGCACTGCTGCTGGAGGCCCGCGTCGACCCCGCGATCATCGAGGCGATCGCATCCCGGAACAGAACGGTCGTCCAGCTGACCAGCCCCGACTTCGCCGCCATGGGCCGGGCCCACCCCGAGCCGAGCGCGGCCATGTGGAACAGCGCCGTCGTGGAGGCCGCCATCCTCGAACTCAACCAAGGCGGCCACCAGCCCGACATCAGAACGGCCCTGGCCCAGTTCCTCCCTACATGACGGATTCCGGCGAATGGCGAAGCAACGGATCATCGTCGCGGCGCCCAAGCGCCGAGGCAGCCACTCGGCCGTATGCCAGCACCGGTCGATGACGTTGCGGGCTCCCGCATCAAAACAGATACCCGCTTGGCAGGCGTGCCATAGACCTTTGAACCTGCAGACTAGGCCTCAGTGTCCTATCTCTGACCCATGGCGCAAAGTAGCCGCTACACCTCGAAGGCCAACTGGCCAGAGGCGTCGAAGTCGGTGCGGCGGGCTTCCGCCCGGGTGCGGGCGTGGTGGTCCCGGTCGTAGCACAGGCTGTGGCCCTGGGGTTCCCCCAAGATGCGGAGGAAACTGACAGCAGGTCAGATGGGTCTCATGAGAGGACCTGTCACCATGGCTGGCCCGAGGAAGTATCCGCTGGAGTTGCGGGAACAGAGCGAGTTCGGCGTGGACGCGGCGGGCGCCGTAGGTGCCGCGAGAGGACCCGCTTGATCCGCTCGGTCGGCCACGCGTGCCGCAGGGAGCACGGTGAGGGCGTCCGGTCCCGGCGGGCGCAGTAACCCGACTCCGACACCTCCAGCACCCGGAACATGGCCTGGAAAGGCAGACCCTCGGTGGCCATCACGGCGATGGCTTCCGAACCGCCATTTGGGGCACCACCCGACGCACCAGTTCGACCGCTCGCCTGGTGACCCCAGTTCGGCCTACAGTCCGCGGAACCGTCTACGGGCCGCCTGCATCCACCAGGGAAGGCGGTAACGCCTTGCCAACCCTTTACCATGGCTGGGTGTTCGTCCCCGCCGACCAGCAGAATCGCGACGACTGCCACCGTCGGGGCGGTCACTGAGTGGCTGTGGTCACTCCTACGACAGAACGTTCGTAGAGGGCGATGGCTCCGGTCCGCCACTTCCATACCGACAGGCGTACGGGGCCCCCACTGCTCTTCGCCGCATGTTCAAGCGCGGCGCTGAGCAGGCCGGACGCGATGCCTTGGCCGTGGAACGCGGGGTCCGTCCAGATTTCCGCCCGGTCGCGTTCCGGGAGCTCGTCGATGTTGGCGAACGTCCTGGTCGGAACGGGTCTGGCCTGGCCAGCAGACGACGGACACCTCAGGTTCAGCAGTCATGACCCGGCGTCACCGGACAGAAGCCGTGCTTTGTACCGGCACTCTGATCACTTCAGTGCAGGCCCGAGATCAGGTTGCGTCCACCGGGGGGGGCGTTGATCAAGGTGCGCGGCATCGTGAGGCGAGACGGCCACCGCGTAGATCTGGCTGCTGGAGCGCCGCCGCGCCGAGCAGGCCCTGGTCAGCGCGGTCGCCACCTCCCACCTGCTCGGCATCGGCACCCGGCGGGTGGACAAGCGGTCCCGTGTGAGCGGACGGCCATGACCCGGAAGGTCCGCGAGGCTGGCCGGATCATGAACGCGCACGTGCTGGTGGTTGGCCACTGGTGTGAACACCGAAAAGTCCCGCCAGATTCTCGGCAATGAGGTCACCTCGGCCGGGGAGGGCGCCGCCCGGCTCCCCCTCCCGCGCGGGCTCGTCGCCCGCGGCCTGACCGGCGTCCAGCCGGTGAGCTCGGAGGCGACGGCCGTCTCTTCCCGTGTCAGGTGAGGGTGACCTCGACGCCGGCGGCTCGGGTTCCCCAACCGGTGCGCAGGCAGGTGGCGGCGGCGTACCAGCGGACCGGCCGGAGGAAGAACGCGATCCAGAGTGAGGTGAGAGGGCTGAGAGCGTAGGTCAGCAGTTGGGAGGCGAGCCGCTGATCTGTGCGCCGGTAGGTGAGGTAGCGCAGGTTCTGCAGGTAGGACAGCAGCACGGTGATCACCATGGCGTCCACGACCAGGCCGCGGTTCAGCATCGGGTGGAGGAGCAGCAGCAAGAAGGCCATGACCGTCGCCAGCGGGAAGTAGGCCGTGCGGAACAGGTGGGCCCAGTAGGCGTAGGAGTCGAGCGGCAGGTAGCGGAGCCGCCACCAGGTGCGGATGGTGGAGCCTCGGGCCCATCGCAGGTACTGCCGCAGCCAGTGCGACAGGCCGTCCGGTGCGAGAGTGAAGGCCACGCACGTCGGCTGCTGCACCGTGCGGCCGCGCAGCAGCGCGTACAGCGTGAGCATCGAATCATCGGAGAAGGTGACGGGGCGGCCGAAGAACGTCTCGTTGAGGTAGCCGTCAAGGTTGTCACGGACGACGGCGGCGCGGTAGAGCGCCAGCACACCGGAGTTCACCAGGACCGAGCCCATCGCCGACTGCCCTGACCGGTCCACCGTCTGGAAGGACATGTACCACAGATCGTAGATGCGTGAGGCGAGGCGCCGGCGGTTGTTGGCGATCAGGCAGACCCCGGCCACCGACATCACCCGTTCAGAGGCGAACGGCGCCAACCCTTCCGCCAACGCGCGCGAGTCCAGGACCGAGTCGGAATCCACCGTCACATAAACATCGGCCTCCGGCGCCGCCCGGAACGCGACAGCCTGGGCATGCCGTTTTCCGCTGTTGGCCGTGCGTGTCCAACGGGCGCGGACTCCGTGTGCTCCGGCGGCGCGCAGGAACCCCGCGCGCACCTCATCGTAGGTCCCGGTCGTCGAACCGTCGTCCACCACGTGAACGACGTTGGGCAGCCGCGTCTGGTCGAGCAGCGAGTCAAGGCACGCCGTGAGCAAAGCGGGATCCTCGTTGAAGACCGGCACCGCCACCGCCACCACGAGGTCCCCCGGGTCCCCGGTGCCCGGACGCTCGAACAGCGCGAGCCCGAGCCCCCACACCAGCGCCACCACCGACACCGTCCACAACGCGGCCAGCCCTGGGGAGTACGGCGTGATCAGGTGGAGCACCACCCAGACCGTCAGTGCCGCCACGATGCAGGACGCCGCCAGGACCACCCGGCCGCGAGCCTGACACCCCGCATAGCGGGTCACCTGGACGAGACGTCCTTGTCCCGCCGCCACGTCAGCCGCACCGCGATGGCCCCGATGAGCACCAGCCCCACCGCGATG
Source organism: Actinomadura sp. NPDC048394 (assembly GCF_040651755.1). Lineage (NCBI taxonomy): Bacteria > Bacillati > Actinomycetota > Actinomycetes > Streptosporangiales > Thermomonosporaceae > Actinomadura > Actinomadura sp. NPDC048394. Next base: position 7,662 of record NZ_JBEZJL010000041.1, read on the forward strand.
GCGGCCAGCCACGTCTCTCCCAGCACAACACCGAAGACCGGGATTCCCAGCCCGGTGAACGGTAGCGTCTTGCCATAGTCCATACACGTACAGTTACCAGCCGATTTCGGCGTTTCCCGGGGAACATGCCAGCACATGACCGAATGCAGGCAAGATCTTGTCTGGGGTCTCAGTGAGCGCTTCTCATCCTTGAATGCCCCGGTCTAGCGTCGGGCGGTGAGAAGTACGGAGGGGCGGTGGGTGCCGTTCGGCTCGGGTTCGGTGTCGGCGACCACGAGGGCTCCATAAGCGCCTCCGGCCAGGGCCGGGAGTCCAGCGCCCTCGAACATCGGAAGGTCCTGCTCCCCTTCGATCCCGCCCGTCGAGGTAAAGGTGACCACCTTGATCGGAGGCGGCTCCTCTTCGATGACGCGCACCTGTCCCGCGATGACCATGCCGGCGCGCAGGAGAGCCGAGTCGCCCAGATTCCGCCGCCACAGCAGTCTCCCGTCGGCGGCGCGGTAGAGCGCGACCTGCGCGCCTTCCTGATCGGTGACCACGACCTGGCCGGCGGCCGCGGTCACCTCGTCCCTGCCGCCCGCGGGAGAGGACGACCACTGGTCGACACGCCACAAGGTCCGGCCCGTGCGTGAATCGATCAGCCGGTAGCCATTGCTCTTCACGTCGTCGTTCTTGTCCTGCAGGAGTTCGTGGTCACCCGCCGGTAGCAGCGAACCGCCCGGGAAATGCGCGAAGCCCGGGAGCGGCTCACCGGATGAATCGAGCAGAGTGCTGTAAGCGTAGTCCGCCGCTTGGCCGCCGTATTCCAAGCAGTCGACGTCCAATGACAGCAGCCGCGTCTGGCTTTGAATGCCGTCCTGCAGTGCGTCATGGTAAAAGCAGCCCCGAGGCGCCGGCCTCCTCCACGCCCGCCGGCCCGACGAGGCGTCGTAGGCGTCGACTTCGCGGTCCTGTACGGCGGCGACGAGCAGGCGTCCGCCCGGACCGCTGAGCCCGCCGGCCCCGACGCGGATCTTCTCGGTCCCCATGACGCCCCCGGCGGCGGACCGGTCCGGCAGTTCGACATGCATACGGTGGCCGGACGGCACGTCGACGACCGTGAGGCGGCGGTCGGTCCAGGCGACGGCGACGCGCCGGTCGTCCACCTTCCACACCGAGGCGACGGTCGCCCGCCCTGGCCTGGTCAAGTTCCACCAGGTCCGGCCGCTGCCCAGGTCGACGGCCCGCACTCCCCGGCCGTGCCTCTCCACCAGCGCGCCCCCGGCCAGAACCGGGTCCACGACGTCCCGGAAGAACCGCTCCCCCTCGAAAGGGACTCCGCCCGCCGCCTTCGGCGGCGCGCCGTGCAGACCCATCATGTGCTCCCAGGGACTGAACCACCACACGCCCGCGCCCACCAGGACCACCACCGCCAAGGCGCAGCCGAGCACACTCATCGCCCGCCCCGTCCAGCGGCCCTTCGGTCCCCGCAGGGGAACCGGCTCGGCCGCCGCGTCCCCGCGTTCCTTCTCCTCATCCACGAGGAGTGCTCCTTCCAATCAGACCTACCGAGAGTGCCGCCAACCTGCGGCCGCCTGGAGCGGCGAATACTTGACCAGCGATGCCGGTGGACGCCTGACGTCGAGCGATGCGCGTCATGACATCGATGCTCTCGCACGCGGCGGGCCCAGCCGTGGGTACTGTGGCAGCGGTCGGCACAGTTGCCTGGCATGGGCACGATGATTCTCGATTGCCGGTGTCCTTGGGGCACGGCTCGGCGGAGGCTCACTGGGACGCGGCCGGGTATTCGTCGGAAAGGAGGAAGTCCTCGACGACGGTCTTCTCCGGAACGCTATCGCTGCTGCCCGGGCCATGAACTTCCCTCTCGCCGGCCGACCTCGACGGCCGATCCAGCAGCCTCACATGGAGCGAGGACCCGCGGTCCGGCGTCCCGGTGTCCGGGACATCGGCGACGCCTTCGAGATCCGCTCATCTGATACCGGCCGGCTCGTCGAGTGTTGCATTCCTCAATCGCATGGAGAATTTCCGTAACGCACCCCAGGGCGGCGTCTCATCGCGGCCTCCCCTGCACGGCGCCGGCGGGTTCCCGCACTGATGGACGGGAGTCTGCATGTCGACGGTCTTGTACGAGAGCAGGGATCGCAGGGCCTACCTGACGCTGAACCGGCCGGAGCGGCTCAACGCCATCGACTTCGCCATGCCGGGAGAGCTGGCCGAGGTGCACCTTCGGAGGCCATGGCGGCCGTCAGGGTTCCGGCGGGACGGCAGAGGTCTTTGCCGGGTGGGGGCTTTACGGCGGTTTTCGGTTGGACAGGCACCCCTTATGGAGAAGCTCGCCTTTGGGGACCGCACCGACTTCGACAACGCCGATCGGGGGCTGGTCGCCTCGCTGTCGCCCGCGGTGGTCAAGGACGCACACGGAAAGGTCGTCTGGGACAACGACGCGTTCGCGTTCCTGGACGGCCCGTGCCCGGAGACGGCGAACCCGTCGCTGTGGCGGCAGTCGCAACTGTGCGCCAAGCAGGGGTTGTTCGAGGTCGCGGACGGGATCTACCAGATCCGGGGCCTGGATCTGTCGAACATGACGCTGGTCGAGGGCGACCGGGGGGTGATCGTGATCGACCCGCTGGTGTCGGTCGAGACGGCCGCGGCCGCGCTGGCGCTCTACCGGCAGCATCGCGGAGAGCGTCCCGTCACCGGACTCGTCTACACCCATTCCCACGTCGACCATTTCGGTGGCGCCGAGGGCGTCATCGAACCCGGCAATCCGGATGGGATCCCGATCCTGGCTCCGGCAGGGTTCCTGGAACATGCGGTCTCGGAGAACGTCTACGCGGGCATCGCAATGGGTCGTCGGGGCGTTTACCACACCGGCGTCATGCTGGAGAAGAGCCCGGAAGGCATGATCGGGACCGGCCTCGGGCAGACCGCCTCGTCCGGCAGGATCTCGCTGGTCCCGCCCACCACGGACATCACCCGCACAGGCCAGGAAGAGGTCATCGACGGAGTACGGATCGTCTTCCAGATGACGCCCGGGACGGAGGCCCCGGCGGAGATGAACTTCCTGTTCCCCGACCGGCGGGCACTGTGCCTGGCCGAGAACGCCACCCACAACCAGCACAACATCCTGACGCTGCGCGGCGCCCTCGTCCGCGATGCGCGCGTATGGGCCAGGTACCTCGACGAGGCGATCGGCCTGTTCGCCGACAGGGCCGACGTCGCCTTCGCCTCGCACCATTGGCCGACGTGGGGCCGCGAGGACATCGTGGCGTTCCTGTCCCAGCAGCGGGACATGTACGCCTACCTGCACGATCAGACGCTGCGGCTGCTCAACCAGGGCTTCACCGGCACCGAGATCGCCGAGATGACGGAGGTGCCGCCCGCACTGGCCAACGCCTGGCACGCGCGCGGCTACTACGGCTCGATGAGCCATAACGTCAAGGCGATCTACCAGCGTTACATGGGCTGGTTCGACGGCAATCCAGCGCACTTGTGGGAGCATCCGCCAGTCGAGAACGCCAAGCGGTACGTCGAATGCATGGGCGGCGCCTCCAAGGTGATGGCGATGGCGCGCGACTACGCGGCCCACGGGGATCTGCGTTTCGCCGCGACGCTGCTGAACCACGTGGTGTTCGCCGACGCCGACAACGCCGACGCCAAATCCGCGCTCGCCGACGTATACCAGCGGCTCGGGCAGGGCGCGGAGAACGGAACATGGCGCAACTTCTACCTCACCGGCGCGAAGGAACTGCGGGAGGGCATCCAGCCCGTTCCGACCAGCATCTCCGGCGGAATGGCTGCCGGCCTGAGCGTCGAGCAGGTCTTCGATTCCCTGGCCATACGCGTCAACGGGCCCAAAACGTGGAACGAGCATCTGACCATCGATTGGGAGTTCACCGATTCAGGTGACCGGTACCGCATGTCGCTGTCCAACGGGGCGCTCATGCACCGCAGGATCTCCGAAGGCCCGCAGGGCGCCGACCTGACACTGTCGCTGACCAAGCCCATGCTGCTCGCCCTGGTCAGCGGCCAGGACGCCGCAGGCATCACCGCCACCGGCGACGGCGCGGCGCTACGGCGGCTCCTCGGCGCCATCGACGCGCCCGAGCCGAACTTCGCCATCGTGACGCCCTGAGCGCCGCCCGGCCGGGGCCGCGAGGATCCCGGCCGGGTATGCGGGCCTCGCCTGGTGCTCACCGTCCGGTCGATGATCACCAGGCGAGGCTCCACGGCCGTGCTGGACGAGTTCGTCACGCGCCTGTTCGGCGGTGGCAAGATCGTCGTAGGCGACGGCGATCAGTCGCTCATGATCCCCCTTGGTGGACCGCCGCCCGGTTGCCGCGCGCGGAATTTGCAGATCCTGGTTACCTACTTCCAGGCGTTCCAAGCTCCGGCCGCGTCTGGCGATAAGTCAGCAAAGCCTGATGGGCGGTATCTACAGGGCTGATCACAACGGGTATCCCGCCAACCGACGGCCGCTTGCGGCGGCCGAGTTCGGGGGCGACGTGGGAGAGGTCAGGACACTGCTGCCGCTGGCGCCGGAGTGGCGATCAGTCCCATTCCCATCATCGCGGTCATTCTCGTGGTGCTGCTGCTGATCGCCAACGGGCTGGGGATGACCGCCGCGTCGGGGCAGCCCAAGACCGGCGTCTCCTGGATCAAGCTGCTGCTGTCGGCGGTGAATCCGAAGAACCTGATGATGTGCGCCGCGGCCGGAATCGCCATCAGCCAGGGGCGGTTGAGCACCGGCGGCCAGATCGTCGCCGTCGCCGTCTTCACCGTGATCGCTGTGTCCAGCGTGGCGCTTCCCGTCATCGTCTACGTCGCCGACACCGCACGCATGCGCCGGCCGCTGGACGCCCTGAAGACCTGGCTCGAACGCAACAACACCACGGTCATGTTCGTGCTGCTGCTCGTCATCGGCGTCGTCCTGATCGGCAAGGGCATCGGCGGCCTCATTGACTGACCGGCCCGCCTGGCTCGCTGCCGGCATCGTGGGCGTCCGCCGCGCGGATCTGTCCAAGGAGATCCTCGCCGGGGTCACCCTCGCCGCTCTGGCGATCCCGCTGAACATCGGCTACGCGCAGATCGCCGGACTGCCGCCGGTCGTCGGACTCTACGCCGCGATCGTCCCCCTCCTGGTGTTCGCGCTGCTCTCCTCGTCCCGCCAGCTCGTCGCCAGCCCCGACGCGCCCATCGCTGCACTGATCGCCTCACTGCTGACGGCGATCGTCGCGGCACCCGGCAGCCGGCAGTACGTCGAACTCGCCTACGCCCAGGCACTGCTCTGCGCCGTCGTCTTCCTGCTGTTCGCGGTGTTCCGGCTCGGGTTCCTCGCCGACTTCCTGTCCGAGCCGGTCCTCGTCGGGTTCATCGCCGGGCTGGCCATCGAGATCCTCACCAGCCAGACCGAGAAGATCCTGGCCGTCAAGACCACCGCCGACCACTACTTCCCGGAACTCTGGCAGATCATCACCAAGCTCCCGGACGCCCGCGGCTGGAGCGTCGCCGTCGGCGCCGGGACCATGGCGATGATCGTCGTGCTGCGGCGCCTCGTCCCCGCCTGGCCCGGCCCGCTCATCGCGCTGGTCATCGCCACCGCCGTCGTCGCCGCCACCGGCCTGGACGAGCACGGCGTCACCATCCTCGGCACGGTGCCGTCCGGCCTGCCGACCCCGCACTGGCCGCACGTCTCGCTCGCCCACTGGGCCGCGCTCGTCCCCGGCGCCATCGCCATCTGCGCCGTCACCCTCGCCGACGGCCTGCTCACCGCCCGCCGCTACGCCGAGCAGCGCGGCTACCCCATCGACGCCGACCAGGAATTGCGCGCTTTCGGCCTCGCCAACATCGCCGCCGGACTCACCCAGTCCATGACGGTCGGCTCCAGCGCGTCCCGCACCGCCGCGATGGACGCCGCCGCGTCCCGTTCCCAGATCCCCAGCCTGACCTGCGCCGTCCTCGTCGCCGTCCTGCTCACGTTCTTCAGCCGGGTCCTGGCCTACCTGCCGAGCGCGGCGCTCGCCGGCATCGTCGCCGTCGCCGTCGTCAAGCTCATCGACGTGCCCGCGTTCGCCCGGCTCTGGCGGCTGCGCCGCTCGGAGTTCTGGATCGCCGCCGCCTGCGCGCTCGGCGTCCCCGTCCTCGGCTCCCTCACCGCGGTCATCATCGCGTTCCTGCTGTCGGCGGTCGAGGTCGTCCGCCGCGCCGCACGACCCGCCACCGCCACCCTCCAGGCCGGCCCGAACGGACGCTACCTGCGCATGTCACCCGACCCCGAGCCCGGCACCCCCGCACAGGCCGTCCCCGGCCTGGTCATCTACCGCTTCGAAAGCCAGCTGTTCTTCGCCAACGCCACCACCTTCAAGGACCAGGTCCTCGACCTCACCACCGACGGCGTCCGCTGGATCGTCCTGGACGCCGAAGCCGTCACCGACATCGACACCACCGCCGCCCAGACCCTCCACGAAGTCGCAAGCACTCTCACCGACCGCGAAATCACCTTCGCGATCAGCCGCACCACCGCCACCATCACCAGCCTGCTCACCCACTACGGCCTGGACGACATCCCGCTCTACGACTCCAACGAAGCGGCCACGCAAGCCTTCCGAACGACCGGCTGACCACGCCCCGCAACTCCTGCACCTGGATCTGACCGTCTGAAGACCTGATCTCCCCTGCCGCGCCGGGGCATGTGCGGCCCCCGCATGGCGCTCGTCCTGCAGGGCTCGCTGCTGGTCAGGCACGGGCACCCGGCCGTCGCCGACGCCTTCTGCGCCACCCGCCTCGTTGGATGAAAGCCCTGGTGAAGCCGTTAATGGACCGGCCGGACCAGGGTATTGGGTGAGCATGGGGGACGCGGCGGACGAAGAGGCCGGGCTCGGGGCGGACGCACCGTCCGGCGAGCCCTCGGCACCGCGCGGCCACGAGGCCGGTGCCGACGACATCCCCGTGGACGCTCCGGCCGCCGAGCGCGACGCCGCACGGGCCGCGCAGGTCGACGGGCTGGCGCGGGCGGCGTTGGCGATGGACGAGCTCGCGATGACCGACGCGGTGCGCTCCGCCCTGCGGCAGGACGGTGTCGCGGCGGCATGGGACCAGGTCCTGGTGCCGGTGCTGATCGGGATCGGCCGCAAGCACGCCGCCACCGGCGGCTATGTGGAGGTGGAGCACCTGCTGTCGGCGGTGGTGTCGCGCTGCCTGGTCACGGTGTCGCCGCCCGAGGCCATGGGCGCGGGCCGGCAGGGCCGCGGCCCCGGGCTGCTGGCGTGCGCCCCGGACGAGCAGCACAGCCTGCCGATCCTCGCGCTGGCCGCCGCGCTGGCGGAGGCCGGCGCCCCGAGGCTCATGCTGGGGGCGCGTGTGCTGGTGCCGGCGCTGGCCTCGGCGATCCGCCGGGCCGGAGCGCACACGGTGTTCATCTGGTCGCAGACCGCCGAGACCGGGGACGCGTCCTGGCTCGCCGGCCTGCCCGCCCCGCGCCCTCCGCTGCGGGTGGTGGTCGGCGGCCCCGGCTGGGATCCGGAACGGCTCCCGCCCGGGACGTCCTTCGCCGCGTCCCTGTCCGAAGCGCTCGACGCCCTGCGAACTCCCTGACCCCGAACGCGAACCGCGTGGGGAACCGGGCAGTACCTTCTCGTTCGCGCAAGTCGCACGTTCTCGTCCTTCTAAGGGACTATTAGTCCCTTGCTAGGAGACTTGCGGTCTCTTAGAGTTCGCGGTGGAGCGCCTCATCGTGAAAGGGCTGTGATGTGACCGCCTGGTTCCTCGTCGACGCGTTCACCGAGCGGCACTTCACCGGCAATCCCGCCGCCGTCGTCTTGCTCGAGGCTCCCCCGGACCAGGCCTGGATGCGGGCGACCGCCGCCGAGCTGCACCAGCCCACCACCGCGTTCGTCTGGCGCGAGGGGGACGCCTGGGGCATCCGCTGGTTCACGCCGGTCCGCGAGCTGCCGCTGTGCGGCCACGCCACCCTGGCCGCCGCGCATGTGCTGGGCCAGGACGAGATCGTCTTTCGCCACGGCTCCAGAACCCTGACCGCGTCCCGCGGCGACGGACGCATCTGGCTGGACTTTCCGGCGGTGCCCGTGGCTTCGCGCCAGGCCCCGGCGGAGGTGCTCGACGCGATCGGACTCACCTCCGTCGCCGGATTCGCCACGAACGACGACGACCACGTCATCGTGCTCGACACCGCCGCGCAGGTGGAGGCGCTCCGGCCGGACATCCCGCGGATCCTCCGCCTGCCCGCCAGGCGCGTCATCGTCACCGCCCCCGGCGGCGCGGACGCCGACTTCACCTCGCGCGTCTTCGTGCCCGCCGTCGGATTGGACGAGGACCATGTGACCGGCTCGGCCCATGCCGTTCTCGGTCCGCTGTGGGCGGCCCGGCTCGGCCGCGACCGGCTGGAGGCCGTACAGGCGTCGGCACGGGGAGGGCGGCTTTCACTCCGGGTCGGAGGCGGGCGCGTCCACGTCGGCGGCCATGCCGTCACCACCAGCCAGGGCACCCTGACCCTCCATGGCGGCCCGCAGCCCACGTCGTGACCGGGGCGGCGGCTCGGCCTGCCGTCCGCAGCTCCTATGAGGAACTGTCGAGGCAGTTTTTCAGAGCCCCGGTGATGCGGTCGATGTCGGTTCCGCTGGTGCGCCAATTGCTGAAGGCGGCTCGAAGCGCGGGGACCCCGGCATAGGTGGTCGGGGTCAGGAACGCCTCCTCCGCCATTTCAGCGGCAAGGTCGGCGAGCCGCTCGGCGGTGGGTTCCTCGGCCAGGGTGAAGCAGACGACGTTCAGGCGAACCGGTGCCAGCAGGCGCAGCCCGGGGATCGTCTTGATCGCCTCGCCGAGAGCGCGTGCGCAGGCGATGTTCCGCTGGACGATCTCACGGTGCCCGGCCCGTCCGTAGGCCCGCAGCGTGAACCAGGCGGCGAGGGCGCGCAGGCGCCGGGAGTTCTCCGGCGTGAGGTGGACGTGGTCAGGGGTCTCACCGAGCGGGCCGAGATAGGCGGCGGCGTTCTGGAACACCCGCACCTGGAGAGCCGGGTGGCGGGTGAACTGCACGGCGCTGTCGTAGGGGACGTTCAGCCATTTGTGGAGGTCGATGCAGATGGAGTCGGCGGCATCGAGCCCGGCGACCAGGTCCGCGTGGGCCGGCGACAGCGTCGCGAAGCCTCCGAAGGCGGCGTCGACGTGCAGCCAGAAGCCGTGGCGTTCCCGCAGCGCGGCGATGGCACGGAGATCGTCGAAGTCGACGGTGTTGACCGTGCCGGCGTTGGCGACGACGACGCAGGGGCCGTCCACCCGCGCCAATGCCTGCTCCAGGGCTGCGAGGTCGACCGCCTCCCGGTCCTGGACGGTCGGCACGGGGACCAGCGCGGTGCGGCCCAGCCCGAGCATGGACAGGCCCTTGGCGATGCTCGAATGCGGGCTGCCGGACAGGACGGTGACCCGTCCCAGTGCCGCCGCGCCCTCTTCCGCGACGCTGACGCCCGCGCGGTCGCCGAGCCATTCGCGGGCGATGGCCAGGCCCACCGTGTTGGACATGGTCGCGCCGCTGACGAACGTGCCCTGATGCGCGGCGTCGAGGCCGAACAGGTCGCGCAGCCAGCCGATCGTGCGGCGTTCGAGTTCGGGTGCCGCGCCGTCGAGCGCCGAGGTGGGGTTCTGGTCGGCGGCCGCGGTCAGCCAGTCGCCCGCCAGCGCGGCCGGCGTGACGCCACCGGTGACGAAGCCCAGGTAGCGGGGGCCCGCGCTCGCCGAGAACAGCGGGGCCCAGGCGCGGGCGAACTCCTCGAGCGCCCCGGTCAGCCCGGCTCCCTCCTCGGGGAGCGGTTCCGGGGCGGGCAGGCGAAGCGGCGGGACGACCGGCTGCTCGTCCAGGTGACCGAGTATCCCGGTCGCCCGGACGCGGGTCGCCTCCAGCAGAGCCGGCAGTTCTGCGAGGTCGGCGGCGAGGCGTGGATGCATGGGAGGCTCCGATTTCCGTGGTGTCCAGGTGGACGGTATCCAGAGCGGGGCGGCAAACACTGGTCCAATAGCAGCAAACTGGACCAGTGCACATCACGGACAACCAGCTGGCCGCCGCGCTGGGCGCATGGCGCAGACCAGACGCCGGCCTGGCACGAGCACTGGCCGACGCGATCGGCGACGCGACCCTGGACGGACGGTTGCGGGTCGGCTCACGGCTCCCCGCCGAACGCCGGGCCGCCGCGGCGCTCGGCGTCAGCCGCGGCACGGTGATCGCGGCGCTGGGCATCCTGCGTGACGAGGGATGGGTCGACACCCGTCGCGGCAGCGCGAGCACGTTGCGGCTGCCGCCGGCGGCCACGACGCGCATCGCGCCGTCGTCGGCCATCGGCGAGCACGGCGCGATCGACCTGCGCAGGGCGGTTCCGGCGGCACCCCACGCGCCTTATCAGCGGGCCGTGCTGAGGGCGGTCGAGCGTTCCGGCCCGGTCCTGGCCGAGAGCGGGGAGGCCGGCCCGGGGCTGCCCGAGCTGCGATCACTGCTCGCGGACCGCTACACGGCGGAGGGGCTCGCCACCCGGCCCGAACAGATCCTGATCACCTCGGGAGCGCGCTCGGCCCTGGCGCTGCTGTCGGCGCACCTGCGTCCCCGCGTCGTGGCCGTGGAGATCCCCACCTATGCCGATCCGCTGGCCGGGTTCCGGGCGTCCGGCACGCGCCTGGTCGGCTGCCGGGTGACCGCGGACGGCTGGGACCTGGACCAGCTCGACGGCGCGTTCCGCACCGCGGCGGGCGGGATGGCCTACCTCGTCCCCGATTTCCAGAATCCGACCGGTGCGCTCATGCCGAGAGCCGCCCGGCGGACCGTGGCCCGGCTGGCCGACAGGTACCGGGTGACCGTGGTGGCCGACGAGACCATGCGCGATCTCGACCTGCGCGACACCCCCGCACCGGTCCAGCGGATACCCGGCTCCCTCCTCATCGGGTCGGCGGCCAAGACGATCTGGGCCGGACTGCGGGTCGGCTGGATCCGCGGGCCGGCCGCGCTCATCGGCGAGCTGGCCCACCATCCCCTGTGCGAACCCCTGTCGGCGGCGCCGACTCAGCAACTGGTCGCCGCCGAACTCCTACGCGACCTGGAACCGCTGCTGCGTGACCGGCGGATCGCCCTGCGCCGGCAGCGCGACCACCTGAGCGGGCTGCTGGCCGGAGATGACCGCTGGCGGTTCACGGTTCCGCCCGGGGGCCTCGCGCTCTGGTTGCGCCTGACCACCGAGCGGGCCGATCTCGTCACGACGCGCGCCCGCGCCCACGGGCTCGAACTCTCTCCAGGGCCGTCGTTCGCCGCCGACGCGACCCACGCCCACCACCTCCGCCTGCCCTACACCCCGCCGATCAGCACGCTGGACCGCGTCGCCGCCGTCCTGGATCTCGCATGCGGCCATCAAGGCACGCGAGGAGCCGGATGAGCTACTGGACGAACGTCCGCACGGCCAGCGCGGCGATGAGCGTCCCGGCGGCCAGTCCCGTCACCAGCCGTCCCCGGTCCCCGGTGAGCAGGCGGCCTAATGCCGCCCCGGCGAGGACCAGTGCCATCTGCCAGATGGCGGACGCCGTGAACGCGGCGACGGCGAAGGCGGACCGGTCGACGGCGCCGAAGGCCTCGACGTGACCGCCGATGACGATGGCGGTGAAGTACAGGACCGTGCCCGGGTTCATCACCGTGATTCCGATGAGCCGCAGGTAGGCCCGTCCAGGTGAGGGAGCCCCTGAGGTGTCGCCGAGCGAGTCGGCCGGGTCGCCGTCCTCGCGGACCGCGTCGATCACGACCCGCACGGCGATCCACAACAGCACCGCGGCGGCGGCCCAACGGAGGGGGCCGACGACCGGCTCGACCACGCGGCTCGCCATCCCTCCCACCGCGACCGCGAGGGCGCTGTAGAAACCGTCCACCGTCGCGACGCCGAGGGCGGCGGCCGCGCCGACCCGCATAGGCGCCATCGAACTCAGCATGAGCAGGTAGACGGCGACGGCCCCGACCTGCATGGCGATCCCGAGGCCCGCGACGGCTCCGGTGGCGAGCGCCGTCGTCATGGGCCGGTCTCCTCGGCCTGCCCGGGCCCGGCCGCGAGGCGTTCATATAGTGGAGACATATCCACTATCATAGAAATCGTCCGTCGTTGACCGCACCGTATTTCGAGCGGGTGAGACAGGAGTCCTGATGACGCTGCGTTTCGAGCTCGATGACCTGACCCGGTCCGAGATCCATGGGCTCCTGGAAGAGCATCTGGCCGACATGCACGCCACCTCGCCCGCGGAGTCGGTCCATGCGCTGGGGCTGCGGGAGCTGCGCGCCGCGGGGGTCGAGTTCTGGACGGCCTGGGAGGGGCCGGAGCTGCGCGGCTGCGGCGCGCTCAAGGATCTCGGCGGCGGCGACGCCGAACTGAAGTCCATGCGGACGGCACGGTCCGCGCGGGGACGGGGTGTCGGAACGGTCATGCTCAGGCACCTGCTGACGGTCGCCGCCGAACGCGGCTACCGGCGGGTGCTGCTGGAGACGGGGAGCCAGGACTTCTTCGCCCCGGCCCGGCGGCTCTACGCGCGGCACGGGTTCGCCCCCTGCGAGCCGTTCGCCGACTACGTCCAGGACCCCAACAGCGTCTTCATGAAGCTGTGCCTGGACGGCGGCGCCGTTCCCACGGGGAAGCCGTGACCACTGTGCTGGAAGGGCCGGACGGCCTCGGACGGCGGATCAAGGCGGAACGGATCCGGCGCGGCTGGTCGCTGGCCCGGCTCGCGGACGCCTCCGGGGTGTCCCGGGCGATGATCAGCAAGATCGAACGGGGCGAGAGCAACCCGACCGCCGTCGTCGTCGGCAAGCTCTCCGCCGCGTTGGAACTGACCATGACCGCACTGCTGTCACCGGCGGACGGGGCCCCCGACCGGGTGCGGCGCGCCGCCGACACGCCCCACTGGACGGACCCCGGCACCGGGTACCTCCGGCGCCAGATATCGACGCCGGGCTTCCCCGCCGACGTCACCGAGATCGTGCTGCCCGCCGGCGCCCGGGTGGCGATGCCGGCCGGGACGTACGCGTTCATCGCCCAGCTCATCTGGGTCCTGGACGGCGAGCTCACCCTGGCCGAGGGGCCGGCCGCACACCGTCTCACCAGCGGAGACACGTATGAGCTCGGCGAGCCCCAAGCCCGCGAGTTCATCAACGACACCGCTCGCGAGTGCCGTTACGTCGTGGTCGTCACCCGCAAGGCCACGCCCTGACCGCCGGGCGGCCCGCGCGGCCGCCTCGCACGCGCATTCCGGCGGTGCGGTCACCGTATGGGCACTCGCGTCAGTTCCTCGGAGACCCGCCATATGCGCTGGGCTTCGTCGGCGCTGCGCAGGGGGCCGTAGAGCTTCTGCTCTGCGGGAGGGCCGCCCAGGTGTCCGAGTCCGCGCGGGCCGTAGAGCGCGCCGCCTTCGGCGTCGGGCGAGGTGGCCGCGTAGAGGGCCGGGAGTTTCGCGGTCTCGACGGTTCCGAGGAGAATGCCCCGTTCGGACAGGGCGCGGATGAGCCGGCGGGCCGAGGTCTCCTCGTCGCGGCCGAGCTCGGGACGCGCGGCGAGCAGGTTGGTCGGGGCGACGCCCGGATGGGAGAGGTTGCTCGTGATGCCCCAGCCGGCCGCGCGGCTGCGCCGGTCGAGTTCGAGGCCGAAGAGGCCGAGCGCGATCTTGGACTGCCGGTAGGCGCGCATGCCGTCGTAGGAGCGTTCCCCGTCCAGGTCGTCCCAGTTGACGGCGCCCCGGCTCGCCGCCACGCTGACCTGCGAGGTCACCCGCGCGCGGCCGGCGCGCAGCAGCGGCAGCAGATGCCCGGCGAGGGCGAAGTGCCCCAGGTGGTTGGTGCCGAACTGCAGCTCGAAGCCGTCGGCGGTCGTCCGCCGGGCGGGCGGGGTCATGACACCGGCGTTGTTGATGAGGATGCCGATGGGGCGATCCTCGTCCAGCAGGGTCTTGCCCAGCGCGGCGACGGAGTCGAGCGAGGAGAGGTCGAGGTCGCGGAGCGACACGTCCGCACCCGGGACCTGCCGACGGATCGCGGTGATCGCGGCCTCGCCCTTCCCCGGGCTGCGGACGGGCATGACGACCTCGGCCCCGGCGGCGGCGAGCCGGGCGGCGATGCCCAGCCCGATGCCGTCGCTCGCTCCGGTGACGACGGCGCGTTCACCGGACAGGTCGGGGACGGTGATGTCGATTCGCTTTCGTGGCACGGTTGGCTCCCAAGGTCTCGTCGCACTCCCCACGGTCACCGAGGCGGCCGCCGCCATCCAGGACCTGACGATCCGTGGTTGGCGTGACAGCCGGCCGCTAGAAAGGAAGCAGCACCACGGGAGGACGAGCATGGTGATCGACCGGCCGGGCCTGGCGGAGTTCCTGCGGCGCCGCCGCGAGTCGCTGCAGCCCGAGGACGTCGGCCTCCCGCGCGGGCCGCGCCGCAGGACCAGCGGCCTGCGGCGCGAGGAGGTGGCGTCCCTCTGCCACATGTCGGCCGACTACTACGCGCGGCTGGAGCGGGAGCGCGGTCCCCAGCCGTCCGAGCAGATGATCGCCTCGATCGCGCAGGGCCTGCACCTCTCCCTCGACGAGCGCGACCACCTGTTCCGTCTCGCCGGCCACAACCCGCCCGCCCGCGGCGCCGGCGGCGAGCACATCGGCCCCGGCCTGCTGCGGATCTTCGACCGGCTGCACGACACCCCCGCCGAGATCGTCACCGAGCTCGGCGAGACCCTGCGGCAGACCGAGCTCGGCGTCGCGCTGACGGGCGACACGACGCGGTACACCGGTCCCGCGCGCAGCATCGGCTACCGCTGGTTCACCGACCCCGGCAGCCGGCGGCTGTACGCGCCCGAGGACCACCGCTTCCTCTCCCGGATGTTCGTGTCCGGCCTGCGCGAGATCGCGACGCTGCGCGGCCCGGACTCTCGCGCGGCGCACTACGCGGACCTTCTCCTTGCGCAGAGCGAGGAGTTCCGCGACGTCTGGAACGAGCATGAGGTCGGCATCCGCCCCCAGGAGGTCAAGCGCTTCGTCCACCCGGAGGTCGGCGCTCTGGAACTGGCCTGCCAGACGCTCCTGGATCCGCTCCAGTCGCACCACCTGCTCGTCTACACCGCGACCCCGGGCAGCGAAAGCCACGAGAAGCTGCGGCTGCTCTCCGTCATCGGCGCGCACCGGCTCGGCGCCCTCTGACGGGGAACGCCCGGTACCGCGAATGATCTTGATGTGCAAATGATATGCTTCTCATACGAGAAGCTTATTCTCGTATGATTGAGGCGGCTTCTCGGAGTCGTCGGCGTCGCCCCGCGGACTGCCCCACCCCCGCTCGGGCCGGTCCGCGGGTCGAGGGCCCCACCCCGGCCCCCGCAACGCAGCCCCCACCATCGCCGCTGGGGCCGCCCACGTCCCTTCACATGACCGGATCACCCGCCGGAGGTCCGCTCCCGGCCTCCGCGCTTTGCGAGGGAGTCCGTTACATGGCCTCAGCCAGCACAGTCACCGTCTCCACGTTCCGGACGGCGCTCCGCGACGCCGGCGACCCGCCTCCCGACCTGGTGTCGGCGCTCGGCCCGGAAGTGCCGTCGCTGGCGATCGAGATCGTCAGGGAGATCCGCGAGTCCGTCGACGACTTCGGCGACCTGCCCGAACGGGCGCCGCGCAGCCGCGTCGTCGCGACCGTGGAGCGCACGCTTCACCAGTTCATCGACCAGCTCGCGAACCCCGCGGGCCCGAACGACCACTGCATCAGCGTGTACCGGCGGATCGGGCGGGAGGCCTATGAGACCGGAACGGGCCTGGACGCGCTCCAGTCCGCCTACCGCGTCGGCGCCCGGGTCGCGTGGCAGCGCATCGCGGACGCCGGGCGCCGCGCGGGCTGGTCCGCGGAGACGATGTCCGGCCTCGCCGAAGCGGTCTTCGCCTACGTCGAGGAACTCGCCGAGCACTCGGTGCAAGGCCATGCCCAGGCCGGCGGGAACACCGCAGACCGGCTGACGGCGCTCCGCGCCAAGCTCCTGGAGCTCGTGCTCGCCGGGCCCAACGCGGAGCAGGCGGACACGCTCGCCGTCCTGGCCCGCGAGGCGCGGTGGCGGATCCCCGCCACCGTCGCCTGCGTCGCGGTCGCCCCCGCCGAGCGGGCCGAGCCGCACCTGCCGCCGGCGGTCGCCGAGGACGTCCTGGCCGACCTCGGCCGCCAGGACGCCTGCCTCGTCGTGCCGGACCCGGACGCACCGGGCCGGCACGAGATGCTCGCGCGCGCTCTGCGGGACTCCCCCTTCGCCGTCGGCCCGAGCGTGCCGCTCGCGCGCGCCGCGGCGTCCCATCGCCTGGCGGTCCAGACGCTGTCGCTGATGCGCAGGGGCATCATCGCCTTCGACCGGTACGTCCTGTGCTCCGACGAGCTCCCGACCCTCGTCCTCTTCCGCGACGAGGACGTGATCGCCCTCATGGCCGAGCGGCTCGACGAACGGCTCGCCGCGCTGAAGCCGCCGCAGCGCGCCCGCCTGACCGAGACGCTGCAGGCGTGGATCGTCACCGGCGGGCGGGTCCCCAGGATCGCCGAGTTGCTGCACGTCCACGTGCAGACCGTGCGGTACCGGCTGCGGCGCCTCCACGAGCTGTTCGGCGACGACCTGGACGACGCGGACTGGAAGTTCGGGATGGAGATGGTCCTGCGGGCGAAGTCGCTCGCCGGAAGCCGGGAATGAGCCCGGATGGCCGACTGATGGCCCCGTTCAGCGGGCGGCGCGGCCGGGCGGGGCTTCGGGAAGGACCAGGGTGCCGTCGAGGCGCCGGGGCACGCGCCACGGGTCGTCGTCGCGGAGGGCGGGCGGGAGGAGCGGCGGCGGGCAGTTCTGGTAGGCGACCGGCCGGAGGAACCGGGCGATGGCAGCCGTCCCGGCCGACGTCGTGGTGGGCGCGGTGGTGGCGGGATAGGGGCCGCCGTGCTGCTGTGCCCAGCCGACGGCAACGCCCGTCGGGTAACCGTCGAAGACGAGACGCCCCGCGCGGTCGCGGGCGATCGCGGCCAGCCGCGCGGCGAGGCCGGTCTCGTGGGGCTCGCTGTGCAGGGTGACCGTGAGGCTGCCCGGGGCGGCGGCGAGGGCCTCGGCCAGGTCCGCCTCGCCGGTGTACTCCAGGACGACGGTCATCGGGCCGAAGCACTCCTCCAGCAGCAGCTCGGAGGAGCCGAGGAGGGAGACGGGGCCCGCCATGAGGCGGGCGGCGACCTGGCGGCCGTCGCCCGTTCGTCCGGTCGCGACGGTGCGCAGGCCCGGGATGGACGCGCGTTCGGCGGCGCCTTCCGTGAACGCGGACCGGATGGAATCACCGAGGAGCGTCTGCGGGGCTAGCCCGGTGAAGTGCGCGGCCATCGCGTCGGCGAGGCCGGACCCGGCGGGGGCCAGGACGAGCCCGGGCTTGACGCAGAACTGGCCCGCTCCGAGCGCGACCGACGCCGCGAGGCCCTCGGCGATCTCCGCGAGCCGGGCCTTCGCCGCGCCCGGCGTCACGACGAGCGGGTTCAGGCTGCCCAGCTCGCCGTAGAACGGGATCGGCTCGGGACGCGCCATCGCCAGGTCGTGCAGGTACCGGCCGCCCCGCACCGAGCCGGTGAAGCCGATCGCCTTCACCCGCCCGTCCTGGACGAGCGCGGTGCCCGCGTCGCGTCCGTGGACGAGCTGCACCACGTCCTCGGGGAAGCCGGCCGCGGCGGCGCCCGCGCGAAGCGCGCCGAGCGTCCGGACCGAGGCCTCCGGGTGCAGCTCGTGGGCCTTGACGACGACCGCGCAGCCCGCGGCGAGCGCGCTCGCGGTGTCACCGCCGGCGACGCTGAACGCGAACGGGAAGTTCGACGCGGAGAACACGCCGACGACGCCGAGCGGCACGTTCATCCGGCGCAGGTCCGGCTTGGGCGGGACGGCCGCCGGATCGGCGGAGTCGATGCGGACGTCCAGGAACGCCCCCTCGCGCAGCACCTCGGCGAACAGCCGGAGCTGCCCGCTGGTGCGGGCGGCCTCGCCGGTGAGCCGCGCCTCGCCGAGGGCCGTCTCGGCGTCGGCCGCCGCGACCAGCTCGTCCGTGCGGTCGTCGAGGGCGGCGGCCATCGCGTCGAGGAGCGCGGCGCGGCCCCGCGGTCCCGCCTCGTCGAGGACGGGCAGCAGGTCGGCGGCGCGGCGGCAGACCGCGCCGACCTCTTGCGGGGTTGCGGTGGCGTACTCGGCGCGGCGGTCGCCGGTGCGGGCGTCGATGCTCGGGACGGGCACGGGCGTCCTCCAGGTCAGGTCGTCGGGGATGCGAGCGGCGGGCGGCAGCAGCGGCCCCGCCTCCGCCAGCAGCAGCCGGG
Source organism: Actinomadura sp. NPDC048394 (assembly GCF_040651755.1). Lineage (NCBI taxonomy): Bacteria > Bacillati > Actinomycetota > Actinomycetes > Streptosporangiales > Thermomonosporaceae > Actinomadura > Actinomadura sp. NPDC048394. The sequence goes on from NZ_JBEZJL010000041.1 coordinate 26,020, forward strand.
CGACCTCGATCGCGCCCGCCGCGGTGAAGTGGGTGTCGTCGGCGCTGCCGCGCGGGTAGTTGGGGTGCGGGCCGAGCCACAGGAACAGCTCCTTGGTGGCGTCCGGGCCGAGTTCGCGCCAGCGGCGCGCGCTCGCGCCCTGCAGATCGACGAGCGGGACCCGTTCGGCCTCGGCGAGCGCCCTCATCGCCGCCGGGTACTCGCCGTGCGTGGACGACCCGTCCGGTGTGCGGCGCTCGACCGGCGTCACCAGCACCGGACGGGCATCACGCGACCGGGCGCCGTCCAAGTAGCGGCGCAGGCAGGAGGTGTAGGCGCCGTAGGGGGCACCGAACCTCTGCTGGTCGTGCCTGGGGTCGTTGTGGCCGAAGCAGATGAGCAGGACATCGCCCGCGCCGATCTCGGACATGATCCGGTCGTGCATGCCGAGCCGCTCGATCGAGCTGCGCGCGCTCGCGCCGGGGTAGGCCGCGTTGACGACCGGAACGTCCAGGAACCGGGCGAGCGCCTGCCCCCACCCGGCCTGGGGCGCCTGGCCCGACGGGTAGTCCGCGGCGGTCGAGTCGCCCGCGATGAAGATCCTCATCCGGCGGTCCCTTCGGCGAGGTCGCTGGCCCGGTCGTGAGTGAGCCGCCCGTCGGCGACCACGACGGTGACCGCCCGGTGCAGGCTCTCGGGGACGGTCAGCGGCTCGTCCCAGGCCAGCGCCGGCCCGACGCCCGGGTACTCGGCGACGCGGACGAACCACGGGTCGAGCCCGGCGGTCTGGACGAACACCAGCGTCCACGCGTCCGAGGCCAGGGCCAGCCACGGGGTGACGCTGCCATGCACGGCCTCCTCCCCCGACGCCTCGCCGGTGAAGACGTGCAGGCCGGAGGAGTCCTTGGGCGCGCGCCAGAAGAACCCGCCGTAGCCCGCGCCGACCCGCCCCTTGCAGGCCGAACTCTGCAGGACGAGCGGGCGCCTCGTCCGTCCGGTGAGGGTGAACGCGAAGTCCAGCGCCCAGGCGTCCGGCACGGCTCGCGCGGTCAGGGTGCGTTCCTCGGCGGCGACGACGGTGCCGTCCGGGCCGACCCAGTCGAGGCTCTCCGCGTAGCCGCCGTCGATGGGCCGGAGCGTGCGCCGCCGCTGCCGTCCGTGGTCGGCCAGCATCTTCGGCCCTTCGTCCCGGACGTAGGTGGAGCCGCCCCAGAAGTTGGCGCCGTCGACGTCGGATATCGCGACGCTCGCCCCGAAATGGTGGACGTGGTCGTCCGGCTGGACCTCGGTGACGACCGTCCCGCCGAGCGTCCGGACGGGGTGCAGGTGGGGCCGCGGGGCGTCGGACGGCTGCAGGTCCCCGCGCTCGGTGTAGGCGGCGACGTCCCGCCCGTCCGCCCGCAGCACCGTCTCCGGCCATGGCGCCCGGACCGACCCGAGGCTCTCGGGGAAGCCCAGTTCGGAGAGCGTCTTGAGCTCGGCCGCGGCCCGCACGGCCAGGTCCTCGATCCCCGGCAGCACCAGGCGGGACGGTTCGGCGCGGACGAACCGTCCCTCGACCGGCCGCGGTTCGGGGGCGCGCCGGATCGCGTCGAGCAGCCTGGTGAAGCCGCCGGTGCGGGCGAGCGGCACCAGCAGGTCCGCCCCGTCCCGGACGTGGGCGATGAGGTTGCCGAGCAGGTCGGTCCGGTCGTAGCCGGTCCTGACCCCGCCGGCCTCGATCTCGTCGAGGGTGTAGAAGAGCCGCGCAGACCGGGTCGTGCCGTGCAGGTGCAGGTAGGGCTCGGTGCGGCGGCGGTCCGAGCACAGCGACACCGTGATCGCGATGACGGTGCCGTCGGCCAGCCGGAGCCGCGCGCTGGAGGTGTCGTCGGACTCGATGCCGTTGGCGCGGTACAGCTCCAGGTCGATGCCCGCGATCGAGTCGGCGGTGTCCGCCCCGGCGACGGCGAGGGCGGACGCGACCGCGTGGGCGAAGGGGTTGGTGAGGGCGCCGTCCATGACGTCGACGCCGTCCAGCCGGCGGTGCCCGGCCCACGCCGAGCGCGTGTAGTAGTCGAACGGGCGGGTCCACGCTCCGGCGACCCCGATGCCGCGGACCGGCTCGCCGAGCAGGTCACGGGCCGCCGGGATCGCCGCCGACCCGAGCGACTGGAAGCCGACCTGGCAGGCCAGGCCCGTCTCGTCCACCGCGGCGGAGACGGCGGCGAACTCCTCCAGCGACGGCGCGGGCGGCTTCTCCAGCAGCACGTGCGCGCCGGCCCGGAGCGCGGCGACCGCGAGCGGCGCATGCGTGTGGATCGGGGTGGCGATCACCGCGACCTCCGCGCCGGTCTCCCGGATCAGCGCCGGGAGGTCGGCCGAGACCGGCACGCCGAGCCCGGACGGCGGCCGGACGTCGCAGACCCCCGCCAGCTCCGCCCGGCCCAGCGCGGCCAGGCGCCCGACGTTCTGCAGATGGTGGCGCCCGTAGCCGTTGACGCCCGCGACGACGACCCGCACATGCCTCACGCCGACCACCCCGCCGTCCGCTGCGCCGTCCACCGGGTCGGCGCGCCCGTCGCCCGCAGCTCCGCGCCGATGATCTCCACCGGGGACGGATCGGCCAGCAGCCCGAGGTCGGCGAGCGACGCGTCCTCCACCAGCTCCACCATCGCGGGATGGTGCAGGGCCAACGCGAGCTGACCCGACAGCTCGGTGAGCAGGTGCGGGTAGACCGGCACGTCGAAGACCCGGGCGAGGTCGGCGATGCGCAGGAACGGGGTGATGCCGCCGACCCGCACGACGTTCGGCTGGACGACGTCGCAGGCCCCGGCGGTCAGCAGGTCGCGGAAGCCGTGCGCGGTCGCGACGTTCTCCCCGACCGCGATCGGCGTGCCGATGCTCCGGCGCAGCTCCGCGTGGGCGGCGACGTCGTCGGCGGGCAGCGGCTCCTCGATCCAGAACGGGTCGAACCGCTCCAGCGCGCGCAGCGCCGTCCGCGCCCGGTGCAGGTCCCACCGCTGGTTCGCGTCGATCATCAGGGCGGTGTCCGGGCCGACGACCTCGCGGACGGCGGCGACCCGCGCGACGTCCTCGGCGAGCGACGGCCGGCCCACCTTGATCTTGACGGCGGGATGCCCGGCGGCGGCCCACCGCGCGGCCTGCGCGGTCAGCTCGTCCAGCGAGTAGTGCAGGTTGACGCCGCTGCCGTAGACGGGAACGGAGTCGCGCCGCGCGCCGAGGACGTCGGCCAGCGAGCGCCCGCCGCACTCCAGGTCCCACAGCGCGAGGTCGACGCCGGCCATCGCGATCGGGACGATCCCGGACCGCCCGGCCTCGCCGAGGCGGGCCGACAGCCGGTCCCACACCACGCCGGGATGCGCGGTGAGCCCGATCACCGCGTCGCGGACGTCGTGCTCCAGCAGCGCCCGGATCGCGGCGGCCCCGATCTGCGGGGTCCAGGAGATCCCGGTGCCCGTCCGCCCGTCGTCCAGCGTGAGGGTGACGAGCAGGACGTGGTTGGCGGGCACGTCGGCGCCCCACGGCCGGGCCAGCGGCACCGACCGGGCGGCGACGGACAGGTCCTTGATCATGCCGTCCCCCTCAGGCGAGCTCGGTGCGCCAGCTGCGCTTGGCGGACCAGCCGAGCAGCCGCTCGGCCTTGGCGGAGGAGAACGCCGGGGCCGTGCCGGTCAGCGCGGCGGCGGCCTCCTTCGTCTCCGGGAAGAACCGGGGCAGCAGCTCGGCGAGCGGTTCGCGGGCCAGCGCGTCGCCCGCACCGGCGAAGAACACCTCACCGTTGCGCTCCAGATCCGGCAGCCGGGCGAGGAGCGCGTCGACGAACTCGCCGGCGTCGCGGGCGTCGAGGTAGTTGAACAGCGAGACGCTGCCGATCTCGGGCCGGTCCAGCCGTTCCCGCAGGGTGTGGCCCGACTGGGTCGGCGCGCCGTCCCACTCCTCGGGCGCGACGACGAAGCAGGGCCGGACCGCGGCCATCCGGGTGCCGGACCCGGCCCGCGCGAACGCCTGCATGGTCTGCTCGGCGACCAGTTTCGACAGGCTGTAGACGTTCCAGGGCCGCGGCGGGTGCTCCTCGTCCAGCGGCAGGCGGTCGGGGACCCAGCCGCCGGGCGCGCCGTAGCCCATCACCGTCGGGCTGCTCGCGACGACGAGCCGCTCCACCCCGAGCGCCACCGACGCGGCGCAGACGTTGAAGGCGAGCTGGGTGTTGACCCGGAAGATCGTGGCGTCCGTCCGGCCGAACGGGACGGCGATGGCGGCGAGGTGCACGACCGCCTCCGGCCGGAACCGGGCGAGGGCCGAGTGGGCCTCGCCCAGATCGGTGAGGTCGGCCGGTAGGGTTTCGGCGGCGTCCCGGGGCGTGCCCGGGGCGGTGTCGACGCCGATCACCTCGTGTCCGGCGGCCGCCAGCGCGCCGACGACGCTGCGGCCGAGCCGGCCCGCGCTTCCGGTGACGAGCACTCTGCTCACCGCGTGAACCTCCTGAGGGGTGCTGCAAACAGTTGCAGTAACAATCCCGCCAGTTCCGGGCGCCCGTCAAGAGAGCGGCGTTCCACCAGGGAAAACGGCTTGAGTGATCACCTCCATTGTGCAAACGGTTGCGTTAAGCTGGGCGGCATGGCTGTGACTATCCGGGACGTCGCCCATGCCTGCGGCGTGCACGTGTCGACGGTGTCGCGGACGTTCTCCGCGCCGCACATGGTGAACGCCGAGACCCGGAACCGGGTGCTCGCGGCGGCCGAGGAGCTCGGCTACCGGCCGAACCGGGCGGCCCGCTCGCTCACCACCGGCCGGACCGGCAACCTCGGGCTGATCGTCGCCGACCTGGCGAACCCGTTCTTCCCCCCGCTGATCAAGGCGGCGCAGGCCGCCGCCCGCGCCCAGGACTACCACCTGTTCGTCGCCGACACCGACGAGGACCCGGTCGAGGAGCAGGACCTCGTGCTGGCGTTCTCCAAGCAGGTCGACGGCGTCGTGCTGTGCAGCCCCCGGCTGTCGAACAAGGCGCTCGGCAGGCTCGCCGAGACGATCCCGTTCGTCCTGGTCAACCGGCGGATGCGCGGCGTGCCGACGGTCGTCATGGACGTCGCGCACGGCGCCCGCACCGCGATGGAGCACCTGACCGGGCTCGGCCACCGGCGCGTCGCCCTCGTGTCGGGCCCGGCCGGCTCCTGGACGAGCGGCGAGATGCGCCGGGCCGTCACCGGCATGCCCGGCGTCGACACGGTCGTGTTCGGCCCGAACGCGCCCACCGAGCAGGGCGGCGTCGCGGTCGCCGAGCAGGTGGCCGCGGCGGGCGTGACCGGCGTGCTGGCCTACAACGACCTCGTCGCGATCGGGCTGATCGAGGGCCTGGAGGAGCGCGGCGTCCGGGTGCCGGCCGACGTCAGCGTGATCGGCGTCGACGACAGCATCACCGGGCGGCTGCACCGGCCCAAGCTCACCACGGTCGCCATGCCCACGGCCGACGCCGGGCGCATGGCCGTCGACCTGCTCGTCAAGTCGATGAGCGCCGCCACCGTCCTGGAGACCCACCTGGTGGTCCGCGAGTCCACCGCACCCCCGAAAGGATTGCCATGACGCTTCCCGACACGGCCTTCGGCGTCACCCCCGAGGGCGAGAAGGTCCACCGGCACGTGCTGGACAACGGGCGGTTGCGGGCCGCCGTCCTGACCTACGGCGCGACGCTCCAGCGGCTCCAGGTCGCCGACGGCACCGACGTCATGCTCGGTCTCGGCACGCTCCAGGACTACCTGCGCCGCAGCCGGTACTTCGGCGCGGTCGTCGGCCGGTACGGCAACCGCATCGCCCGCGGCAGGTTCACGCTCGACGGCACGGAGTACCGGCTCGCGGCCAACGACGGCGAGCACGCCCTGCACGGCGGCGTCCGCGGGTTCGACAAGCGGGTGTGGCGGGCCGAGTCGGCCGGCCCCGAGGAGGTGGAGCTGAGCCTGGTGAGCCCGGACGGTGAGGAGGGCTATCCGGGCGAGCTGCGGGCGAGCGTCCGGTACGTCCTGGACGGCGACGCGCTGCGGCTGGAGTACCGCGCCACGACCGACGCCCCGACGGTGGTCAACCTGACCAACCACTCCTACTTCAACCTGGCGGGCTCCGGCGACGTGCGCCGCCACGTGGTGATGCTGGAGGCGGACCGCTACCTGCCGGTCGACGAGGGGAAGATCCCCACGGGCGAGCTGGCGCCGGTCGCCGGGACGCCGTTCGACTTCACCGCCCCCACCCGGGTGGACGCGCGCCGCGACGGCCGCTACGACCACTGCTTCGTGCTCCGGGGGCGGGCGACGGTGACCGATCCGGCGAGCGGCCGGTCGATGGAGGTCACCACGACCGAGCCGGGCGTGCAGTTCTACACCGGGCACATGCTGGACGGCGTCGCCACCCCGTTCGGGCCGTTCGCGGGCCTGTGCCTGGAGACCCAGCGGTTCCCCGACGCGCCGAACCGGCCGGCGTTCCCGTCCGCGGTGCTGCGGCCCGGACAGGAGCACCGCTCGGTCACCACGTACCGCTTCAGCCATGCCCGCGACTGCAACCGTTTGTAGTAACAAGCAGGCAGGCCCGAACGTTATGGTGCCGACGCTTTGTGCCCAAAAGGCCGCTGACCTCGGCTTATTCGATTGCGGTTCGACGTCGGTCGTGAGGAATCTCACTGCAAAGGGTTGACGTCATCTGCGAGATGGCTATAAGAAAGCGCTATCTCATCCACCCGCTCAACCGAAGGGCCAGTGATGACGCTGAGGCCCGCCGAGGCCGGCCCGGCGGCGGGGACGGCCGAACCCCCGGCCGCGCCCCCCGCGCGGCGGCGAGCGCGCCGCCCCCGCCGCCGCAAGAGCTCCCGCGCACGCTCACAGGCATGGGCCGGCTACCTGTTCCTGGCCCCCTGGTTCATCGGGCTGTTCGCCATCACGCTCGGCCCGATGATCGCCACGCTGTACCTGTCGTTCAACGACTACAGCATGCTGACGCCGCCGCACTGGATCGGCCTGGACAACTACCACAAGATGTTCACGGCCGACGACCGGTTCATCCACTCGCTCCGGGTCACGACCGTCTACGTCGCCGTCTCCGTGCCCCTCCAGCTCGCGTTCGCGCTCGGGCTGGCGATGGCGCTGGACAAGGGGCTGCGCGGGCTGCCGATCTACCGGTCGGTCTTCTACCTGCCCTCACTGCTCGGCGGCAGCGTCGCGATCTCGATCCTGTGGCGGAAGATCTTCGGGACCGACGGGATCGTCAACACGTTCCTCGGCTGGTTCGGCTACCACGGCGAGGGCTGGGTCACCAGCCCCGACACCGCGCTGTGGACGCTGATCATCCTGCACGTGTGGACGTTCGGCGCCCCGATGGTCATCTTCCTGGCCGGGCTCCGGCAGATCCCGCGGGAGCTGTACGAGGCGGCCCGGGTGGACGGCGCCGGCCGGTGGCGCCAGTTCCGCTCCATCACGCTGCCGCTGCTCACCCCGATCATCTTCTTCAACGCCGTGCTGGAGCTGATCAAGTCGTTCCAGTCCTTCACGCAGGCGTTCGTCGTCAGCGGCGGCAACGGCGGACCGGTCGACTCGACCCTCTTCTACACGCTCTACCTCTACATCAAGGGCTTCAAGAACTACGAGATGGGCTACGCGGCCGCCATGGCCTGGGTGCTGCTGCTCATCATCGGGGCCCTGACCGCCGTCAACTTCCTCATGTCTCGATTCTGGGTCTTCTATGGCGACGAGAAGTAACCGCGTGCCGGTGCTGTTCCGGCCCGCGTCGCGGCTGACCAAGCACGTGCTGCTCATCGTGTTCGGGCTGTTCATGCTCTACCCGCTGCTCTGGATGATCTCCAGCTCGATCAAGCCGGAGAGCCTGATCTTCCGGGAGCCGGGCCTGGTGCCGCACGACGTCACCGGCGCGAACTACTCCGGCGGCTGGCACGCGCTCAAGCACTCCTTCGGCTACTACCTGTGGAACTCGGCGGTCATCACCGTGCTCGCGGTCGTCGGCAACCTGGTGGCCTGCTCCCTGGCCGCCTACGCGTTCGCGCGGCTGGAGTTCCCGCTGAAGAAGCTGTGGTTCACCGTCATGCTGCTGTCGATCATGCTGCCGCACCACGTCACCGTCGTGCCGCAGTACATCATGTTCAGCAAGCTCGGCTGGATCAACACGATCTGGCCGATCGTGGTGCCGAAGTTCCTCGCCACCGACGCGTTCTTCATCTTCCTGATGGTGCAGTTCATCCGCACCCTGCCCCGGGAGCTGGACGAGGCCGCCGCGATCGACGGCGCCGGCCACTGGCGGACGTTCGTGCAGGTCATCCTGCCGCTGTGCGTGCCCGCGCTGGCCACCACCGCGATCTTCACGTTCATCTGGACGTGGAACGACTTCTTCACCCAGAACCTCTACCTCACCAGTTCCGACAACCTCACCGCGCCCGTCGCGCTGCGCCAGTTCCTGGACGCCAGCAGCGATTCGTCGTGGGGGCCGATGTTCGCGATGTCGATCATCTCTCTCGGCCCGATCTTCGGCTTCTTCCTGGCCGGCCAGAAATACCTCGTCCGCGGAATGGCGACCACCGGTTTCAAATAGCCCCCCGCTTCCTCCCCACCCCCCTGTCCGGAGGTACGAACAATGAAACGCATCCTGGCGGCCACCGCCCTCGCCGTGGTGGCGGTCTCGGCCACCGCCTGCGGAGGCGGCGACGACGGCGGATCCGGCGGCAAGACCAAGCTCGTCTTCTCCTACTGGGGCAGCGACTCCCGGCAGAAGCTGACCGAGACGGCGATCGCCGCCTTCGAGAAGAAGAACCCGACGATCGACGTCGAGGGCGACTTCTCCGACTTCGACAGCTACTACGAGAAGCTCGCCACCAAGACCGCGGCCGGGGACGCCCCGGACGTGATGTCGATCGAGATCCGCGGGCTGGCCGAGTACGCGGGACGCGGCGCCCTCGCCGACACCAAGGGCAAGGTCAACACCGCCGACCTCGACCAGAGCGTGCTCAAGGCGGGGCAACTGGACGGCAAGCAGTACGCGATCCCGACCGGCGTCAACACGTGGCCGATGATCGTCAACAAGGACCTCCTGGGCAAGGAGGGCCAGAAGATGCCCGACGACAAGACGTGGACCTGGGACGACTACATCGCGGCGTCCCAGAAGATGACGCAGCAGAGCGGCGGGCAGGTCTGGGGCACCGAGTACAACGAGAACCCCGCGTTCCTGCAGGTCTTCGCCGGCCAGCGCGGTGAGCCGTTCTACAACGACGGCAAGATCGGGCTGTCCGCGCAGACCGTCCAGGACTGGTGGGCACTGCTGCAGAAGATCATCGCCACGAAGGCCGGGCCCGGCGCCGCGAAGATGCTGGAGACCGGCACCAAGCCCGACCAGGCGCTGCTCGCCACCAACAAGAGCGTGTACGGCAGCTGGTGGAGCAACCAGCTCGACGCGCTGTCCAAGGGCTCCGGCCAGGACCTGGAGCTGCTGCGGATGCCGAAGGCGCCGGGCGCGAGCGCGTCCGGGATGTTCCTGCAGCCGGCGATGTACTACACGATCTCGTCCCGGACCAAGCACTCCGCCGCCGCCGCGAAGTTCATCGACTTCATGGTCAACGACCCCGAGGCCGGCGCGATCGTGCTCAGCGACCGCGGCCTGCCCACCAACGCCAAGGTCCTCGCCGCGATCAAGGGCAGGCTCTCCCCCGCCGACCAGAAGGTGGCGGCCTTCATGGACTCGATCAAGGGCGAGCTGAGCCCGATCGTGATCCCGCCGAAGGGCGCGACGGAGATGGAGGACATCCTCAAGCGCGCCACCGACTCGGTGCTGTTCGGCAAGGCGAAGCCGGACGCCGCGGCCAAGAGCTTCCTGTCCGAGGCCAACAACGCGCTGTCCAAGTAAGGCCCCGCCTCGGTAGCGCCGCGTCGCGGCAAGGCGCACGGACGAGCCGTGCGGCCCGCGGCCACCCCCGGGCCGCACGGCGCCACCCCTGATCCTGGAGTTCCCGCACCATGCGATACGCCTTCGTCGGGCTCGGCCACCGGGCTCAGATGTACGTCGACGCACTGCTCGGCGACTGGAGCGGCACCGGCGAGATCGCCGCGCTCTGCGACCCCAACCGCACGCGGCTGGCCTACTACCTCGACCGCATCGGACGCGACGTGCCGTGCTTCGCGCCCGCGGAGTTCGGCAAGATGCTCGAGCTCGCGGACGCCGTCGTCGTCACCACGGTCGACGCGGCCCACGCCCGGTACGTCGTCGCGGCGCTCGACGCGGGCAAGGACGTCGTCGTCGAGAAGCCGCTGTGCACGACCGCCGAGGACTGCGCGGCGATCGCGGACGCCGCCGAGCGCAGCACCGGCCGGCTCGTCGTCACCTTCAACTACCGCTACTCGCCGCGCAACAGCGCCGTCCGGCGGGTCCTCGCGGACGGCGCGATCGGCGAGGTCACGTCGGTGCACTTCGAATGGGCGCTGGACACCATCCACGGCGCCGACTACTTCCGCCGCTGGCACCGCGACAAGGCGAGCTCCGGCGGGCTGCTGGTGCACAAGGCCACCCACCATTTCGACCTGGTGAACTGGTGGCTCGACGACGCCGCCGCGTCCGTCTACGCCCAGACGTCCCTGCGCTTCTACGGCGCCGACAACGCCCGCGCGCGCGGGCTCACCGACCGTCCCGCCAGGGCACGGCACGCGCCGGGGCTCGGCACGGACCCGTTCCTGCTCGACCTGTCCGCCGACCCCCGGCTCAAAGCGCTCTACCTGGACGCCGAGCACGAGGACGGCTACCTCCGCGACCAGGACGTGTTCGGCGAGGGCATCACCATCGACGACAACATGGCCGTCCTCGTCCGCTACGAGAAGGGCGCGCTGCTCACCTACTGCCTCAACGCCCACGCCCCGGCGGAGGGGTACCGGGCCGTCTTCAACGGCACCGCCGGACGGCTCGAACTGCACGTGGTCGAGCGCGCGTGGACGCCGCCGCACGCCGCGATCGACCCGACCGCGTCCGGGAAGGAGCACGCCGCGGGCGCGTCGGAGCGGCTCGTCCTGCACCGGCACTGGCACGAGCCCGAGGAGATCGCGATCGAGCAGGGCGCGGGCGCGCACGGCGGCGGGGACGCGCTGCTGCTCGACGACGTGTTCCGCGGCCCGTCGGACGACCCGCTCGCGCGGCAGGCGGGGTACCGGGCGGGCGTGGCGAGCGTGATGATCGGCGTGTCGGCCGGGCTGTCCGCGGCGACGGGCGCGCCCGTCGCCCTCACGGCCGGCGGGACGCGGCGGGCGGGCTGATGCTCGGGGAGTTCGCGGGCCTGGCGGGGATCGCCGCGCGGGACCGCGGGCTGTTCCCGGCACTGGGCCCGGACCTGCCCGCCCGTCTGCGCGACGCGCTCGGCGTCCTGGAGCTGCGCGCCCGGGACGTCCGGGTCGAGGGCCGGTGGACCGCCGGGGACGTGGCCGGCGAGGAGCTGTCCTGGACGGTCGGTTTCGGCCCCCGCACCCGCGCCTTCCTGCTCCGCCCGCGCGACGCGGCGGGCCCGCTGCCGGGCGTCGTCGCGCTGCACTGCCACGCGGGCATGAAGTGGGCGGGCAAGGACAAGATCGCCGATGGTCCGGGGCCGCCGGCGCCCGAGGTCGTCCGGCTGCGCCGCGAGATCTACGGCGGCCGCGCCTACGCGAACGAGCTGGCCCGCCGGGGCTTCGCCGTGCTCTGCCATGACGTCCTCGCCTGGGGTTCCCGGCGCTTCCCGCTCCCCCTCGCTCCAGGTCCGGACGCGACCGAGCCCGACCGCTATGACCGCGCCGCACGCGACCACGAGCACGTGCTGGCGAAGGCCTGCACGCTCCTCGGCACGTCGTTCGCCGGGGTGCTCGCCTCCGAGGACCTCGCGGCGGCGGCGTACCTGCGCTCCCGGCCCGGCATCACGTCCGTCAGCGCGATCGGCCTGTCGGGCGGCGGGGTGCGCGCCGCCCTGCTGGGCGCACTCGACGCGGAGGTCGACGCCGTGATCGCGGTCGCGGCGGTCTCCTCCTTCCAGGACTTCCGCGACGAGCACGTGGCCGCCCATTCCTGGATGCTGTTCCCTCCCGGGCTGACCCGCCTGGCCGACTGGCCCGGCGTGGTCGCCTGCCGGGTCCCGCGACCGCTTATGGTCCTCTACGCCGCCGCCGACCCGCTCTTCCCCGCCGAGGGGATGCGCCGCGCGCACCGCGAGATCACCGATGCCTACCGGGCGGCGCCCGGCCGCTATACCGGCGCCTTCTTCGACGCTCCCCACGCCTTCGGCATTCCGATGCAGGAAGCGGCTTTCGCATGGCTCGCCGATATTTCGCGCGGCCGATAGCGGACCCCTATACAACAATTGCAGCCATTGACGGGTTCGCGAGGCGCGCCTACTTTGAGAGAAAGCGCTTTCAAGGGTCTGATCAACCCTGACCACCCCACATCCGAGAACCGTTCCCCTTTCGCCGGGAGAACGGTCGGGCACGCCCGGAGAAGAGAACCGGGCGATCTGGAGACAGACAATGCAACTGAGACCCGTCATCGCGTGCGGCGGACTGCTCGCCGGCGCGCTCGTCGCACTGTCCGCGAACCCGGCGCAGGCCGCCACCACCCGCTACGAGGCCGAAAGCTCCCCCGCGGTGTGCAGCGGGACCATCGACTCCGACCACGGCGGCTACTCCGGCACCGGATTCTGCAACGGCGAGAACAAGGCCGGGGCGTACGCGCAGTTCACCGTGAACGCGGCGGCCGCGGGCACGGCCACGCTGCGGATCCGCTTCGCCAACGGCACCTCCTCCGCGCGCCCCGCGGACGTCACCGTCAACGGCTCGGCCGGCCCGTCGGTGTCGTTCGAGGGCACCGGCTCCTGGGACACCTGGGCCACGAAGACGGTCACCGTGCCGGTCACCGCGGGCGCCAACACCGTCCGGCTCACCCCCACCGGCGCCGGCGGCCTGGCCAACATCGACTGCGTCGACGTCGAGCTGGGCGGCGACACCCCGCCGCCGACCAGCGGAGACGCCTTGTACGTCGCGCCGGGGGGCAGCGACGGCGCGTCCGGGACGCAGTCGGACCCGACGACGCTCGCCTCCGCGATCGGCCGCGTCTCCCCCGGCGGGACGATCTACATGCGCGGCGGCACCTACCACTACGCGCAGACGGTCACGATCCCGCAGGGCGATGACGGGACGTCGAGCGCCCGCACCGTGCTGTCGGCCTACCCCGGCGAGACCCCCGTCCTGGACTTCTCGGCGCAGAGCGAGGACCCGGTCAACCGCGGCCTCCAGGTGAACGGCTCCTACTGGCACCTCTCCGGCCTCATCGTCGAGCACGCGGGCGACAACGGCGTCTTCGTCGGCGGCAGCGGAAACGTCATCGAGCGGACGGTGACGCGCTTCAACCGCGACACTGGGCTGCAGATATCCCGGATCGCCTCCAGCACCCCGCGCGACCAGTGGCCGTCCGGGAACCTCGTCGTCAGCTCCGAATCCCACGACAATTCCGATTCCGACGGCGAGGACGCCGACGGATTCGCCGCAAAGCTCACCGTCGGCACCGGGAACGTGTTCCGCTACGACGTTTCCCACAACAACATCGACGACGGCTGGGATCTGTACACCAAGACCGACACCGGCGCCATCGGACCGGTCACCATCGAGGACTCCCTTTCCTACGGGAACGGCACGCTCACCGACGGAACGCAGAACGAGAACGGCGACCGCAACGGCTACAAGCTCGGCGGCGACAAGATCGCCGTGAACCACGTCGTGCGGCGCAGCATCGCGTACGGGAACGGCCACCACGGATTCACCTACAACAGCAATCCCGGCACGATCACGGTGTCGGACGACGTCAGCATCGACAACGCCGAGCGGAACTTCTCCTTCGACACCGGCACGTCGGTGTTCCGGAACGACACCTCGTGCCGGTTCGGCGTCGACGGGTCGAACGACAAGGTCGCGGGCGACGCCGACGCGTCGAACCAGTTCTGGTCCGGGACGAACGGGTCCCGCTGCTCGGCGTACGCCGGGGCGCTCGGCTGGTCGTTCGCCTCGGACGGCCGCCTGGTCGTGACCTTCGGCGGCAAGGCGGTGACGCCTTAACCCCTATCCGCCAACCCCTATCCGCCGCACGTCCCCGCCCGGCCGGCCGGGCGGGGACGCCGCGCGCGGCGGTCAGACGGTGCGGACGGCCACGCCCGCGGCGGCCAGCTCCGCGACCCGGTCGCCGGGCGCGGAGCCGTCGGTGACGACGGCGTCCAGGTCGGACGCGGGGCCGACGAACGCGAGCGCGGTGCGCGACAGCTTGGCGGCCTCGGTGACGGCGATGACGCGGCGGGCGGAGGCGATCGCGGCGCGCTTGACGGCGGCGTCCTCCAGGTCGTGGGCGGTCAGGCCGTCCGCCGCGGTCAGCCCGCAGCAGCCGATGACCGCGGTGTCGAAGCGCAGCGCGGCCAGCGACGCCTCGGCGAGCGGGCCGGTGAGCGCGAGCTCGCCGGGGCGCGGGCGGCCGCCGGGCACCAGCAGCGTCAGCCGCGGCGCGCCCGCGAGCGCGTTGATCGCGTGCAGGGACAGCGGCATGACGGTCAGCCGCCGGTGCTCCAGCGCGCGGGCCACCTCCAGGCAGGTGGTGCCGCTGTCCAGCACGACGGACTCGCCGTCGGCGATGAGCGCGGCGGTCTCGGCGGCGATGCGGCGCTTGGCCTCGGCCTCCTCGTGGACGCGGACCGCGAACGGCGGCTCCTCGCCGCGCAGCAGCAGGGTCCGCGCGCCGCCCCGGTAGCGTTCGAGGACGCCCTGGGCGGCGAGGTGGTCGAGGTCGCGCCGGATGGTCATCTCGGACGCGCCGGTGAGGCCGGCGAGTTCCGCGACGCCGATGCTGCCGGCGTCGCGCACCGCCTCGGTGATCCGCCGCAGCCGTTCCGTGTCCGCCATACCCGCGATCGAACACCATCGATGTTCGGAATACAAGGTTTCGATGCGGCGAGATGTTCGTTATGTTCGCGTTATGGAGCGAACGCTACGGGCGGGCCGGATGGCCACCTTCGCCTACTTCGGCCTGTCCGGATTCCTGCTGGGGATGTGGGTCGTGCACATCCCCAGCATCGAGCACCGGACCGGGATCGACCACGCCGTGCTGGGCCGGCTCCTGCTGCTGCTCGGCGCGGGCTCCTTCGCGGGCATGCAGGTCATCGGGCCGCTCACCGACCGCTTCGGCGCCCGCCGGGTCGTCCCGGTCAGCGCGGCGCTGAGCAGCGTCGCCGTCGTCGGGCCCGGCCTGGCCCCGAACGCCTGGACGCTCGGGGCCGCGCTGGCGGTGCTCGGCGCCTGCAACGGCGGCGGCCTGAACGTCGGCATGAACGCCCACGCCGTCCAGGTGGAGCGGGGGTACGGGCGGCCCGTCATGTCGGCGTTCCACGCGACGTACTCCATCGGCGGCGTCCTCGCGTCACTCGTGGGCGCCGCCACGCTCGGCGCGGGCGTGCGCCCGGCCATCACGCTCGCCGCCGTGGCGGTCCTCGGCGCGGCCGTCGCCGCGGCGGCGGCGCCCGCGCTGCTGCGGCCGGAGCGCGCCCGCGAGGCGAGCGCCGCGGGGGCGCGGCGGCGGATGCCCTTGCGGATCTGGGCGCTGGCGGCGCTCGCTCTGATGATCATGCTGTGCGAGGGCGTCGCGAACGACTGGAGCGCGCTGCACCTGCGCCGCGTCCTGGACGCGCCCGCCGCCACCGCCGCCCTCGCCTACGGCGCGTTCGCCACCACCATGACGATCGGCCGGCTGCTCGCCGACCGGGTGGCGGCGCGGCTCGGCCCGGTCGCCGTCCTGCGCTACGGGGCGTCCGCCGCCGCGCTCGGGATGGCCGCCGCCGCCCTGTCCCCGTGGATCCCGCTGGCGCTGGCCGGCTGGGCGGTGTTCGGGGCCGGGCTGTCCGGCTGCATCCCGCAGCTCTTCAGCGCCGCCGGGCACGCCGACCGCGACGCCGCCGGCGTCAACGTCTCCCGTGTCGCGGGCATCGGCTACCTCGGCATGCTCGCCGGGCCCGCCGCGATCGGCGCGCTCACCGGCGTCATGCCGCTCAACGTCACGTTCTTCCTGCCGGTGGCGTGCTGCGTCGCCGCCGCTGCGGCGGCCGGGATCCTGCGGCAGCGCGCGGGCACCGCGGGCACCGCCGGCACCGTCCCGGAACCGGCCGTGGACGCCGCCGAGGGGCGGTGCGGCTAGAGCCACCCGCCGATGCTGCGGTTCTGCGAGACGGCGGTGTCGAACGCGAGCGGGCACGCGAGGACGAGCGTCCGCATCGGCTCCTGCAAGGGCGCGTGCATCCGCAGGACGTAGCGGTCCGCGCCGGTGAACATCTGCGACAGCAGCTCGCCCATGCCCTCGAAACCGCGCTGGATGCGGGCGATCTCCTGCTGTTGCCAGTCGGTGACCCGGCCGCTGAGCAGCTCGTAGTAGCCGAGCTGCTGCTCCTGCGCGCTGAGGATCTCCCAGCCGCGCATCGCCCGCTTGCGCAGGTGCCCGATGAGGCCGCCCTGCGCGGTGAGCACCTGCATCTTGGGCGTCCCCATGAACCCGTAGGGCTTGTAGAAGTGGAAGTACGGCATGCCGTCCGGGCGGAAGATCGTCAGCTTCCGCTCCGCCTTCGTCTGGCTCCCCTGGTTCACCACGCGCAGGGCCTTCTTCGCCCCGCTGACGCCCTGCTCCCGGACGTGCGCGGCGGGCTGCCCCTGCGGGCTCCAGATCGTGTAGTTCGCCTCCGTCGAGAAGAACTGCGCCGGCTGGTCGTAGACCAGGATGGGCGAGCCGTACAGGTCGGCGGGAGCCGTGCCGTACTGCGCGGGAGGCTGCTGCGGGTAGCCGCCCTGCTGCGGCGGATATCCGCCCTGCTGCTGCGGCGGGTAGCCGCCCTGCTGGGGCGCCGGATACGCGGGCTGCTGGGGCGGGTAGCCGGCGGGCGCGTAGCCGTTCGGCGGGTAGGCGGGCTGCTGCGGCGCGTACGGCGGAGCGGGAGGCCCGGCGGGCGCCGGGGCGCCGTAGCCTCCCGGCCCGTAACCGGGCCGGTACGGGCCGCCTGGGCCGGGCTGGGAAGGAGGCGGGGGGTAGCCCATGGAGGCTCCTGTACGAGGCGTGTCAGCGCGATGGTCAGGCGACACGATAGCGCCGCCATCTCGCATTCTCCGCGCCTTTCCGGACGAACCGGCCCGTCCCGCCGCCCGCAGCGGGCGGGGCGGCGGGACGGGCCGGATCCGGTCAGCAGTCGGAGACCTCCGCGCCCGGAGCGGGCTTCGGCACCCCGTCCACGATCGCCGTCCGCAGCAGGGCGCTGGAGAACAGGGTCGACCCGCGCCGTCCGAGCTGGTCGCTGGAGCGGGTGACGATGTCCCGGGTCCCCAGGAACCGGTGCGTCGCGGTGTCGAAGATCAGCTCCTCCCGCACCCCGTCCCGGGTCCGGGTGACCGCGACGCCGTGCCGTCCCGCCGCGTCCACGGAGTCGCTCGCCAGCCGGACGCCGGGGATCCGGCCGATGGCGCGGAACAGCGCCGCGCGCACGGCGGGCGGCGCGGGCCGGTCGATCAGGTCGGTGGCGGCCTCCCACTGCCGCGCGGCCCGCGGGCCGTCGCCCTCGGTCACCAGCAGGCGGAGCAGGGCGTCCGGGTCGGCGGGGACGTCGCCGAGATAGGGCCGCTCGATCGGCGGCACCTGCCCGCACGGCTTGAGGACGCTGTCGCCGTCCGGCGGGACGCCCTCGTCCGGACCGGCCTCGATCGAGTTCTTCAGCCGGACGAGCCCGGTCCTGGACCCGTCGACCGAGACCCAGGACTGGTTGCGGTCCTGGTACCAGCGCCCCTTGCCCGCCGTCCGGCGCAGTTCGATCAGGTCCTGGTAGACGAACTGGTCCGGCCTCGGGACCGGGTCGGCGCCGGCGCGGTCGGCGGCCTGGTCGAGCAGGGCGGCCACCGCGGCGGGCGGCGGGGGCGGATCCGCCGGCCGGTACGTCGCCACCACGGTCGCGGCCACGCCCGCGCACGCCGCGGCGGCGACCCCGGACAGCAGCAGCGGCCTGCGGGCGCGGCGCCGCCGCGCCCGGGCGGCCGGGGCGGCGGGGGCGGCCAGGGCCCGGTCGCGCCACCGGCGCTCGGCGGCGGCCACGTCCAGGTCGCCGGGGACCTCGGAGCGCAGGCGCTCCACCAGCGTCAGTTCATCCATCGTGGGCCTCCCGGTGGGGGTCGGCGGCGTCGCCGAGCGCGTCGCGGAGCTTGCGGCGGATCCGGTTCATCCGGGACCGGACGGTCCCGGACGGGACGCCGAGGGCCTCGGCGACCTCGTCGTAGGTCAGCTCGGCCCAGGTCACCAGCAGCAGGACCTCCCGCTGCGCGGCGGGCAGCGCGGCGATCGCGCCGGCGAGGGCCTGGGAGCGGGCGCCCGCGTGCACCCGGTCCTCGACGGCGTCGGTGAACGGCTCGGTGACCGGGTCGGCGCCGCCGCGGGCGAGCGCGCGCAGCGCCCGCACCTCGGCGCGGCGGTGCCGCCGGATCAGGTTGGTGGCGATGCCGTAGAGCCACGGGCGCGCGTCCGGGCGCGCCGCGTCGTAGGCGCCGCGGCGGCGGAAGGCGACCAGGAAGGTCTCGGCGACGATGTCGTCGGCCGGGTCCTGGCCGAGGCGCCGCACCGTGTACCGCATGATCGCCGGGGCGTGCCGGCGGAACAGCGCGGCGAACCGCTCGGGATCGGTGCGGGACGCGGCGATGAGCGCCGCGTCCGTCGGTTCCCGGGACGGGTCTCCGGCGGGCTCTGCGGCGGCGTCCGCGGCGGGCTCCGCGGCGGGCTCCGCGGCCGGTGCCGGGGCGGGACGGACCGGTGACGACCGGCTAGTCGGGGGCATGGGCGGGCCTCTCGGGTCGAGGTCTGATCATCCTTTGTTGCCCGGCCGCGGACCCCTGGGTCCCCGGGAGCGATGGCGCGTTCCAGGCAACCGACCGTCTACAGTGCTGTAGACGTTCAAGTGCGACCGAACAGGAAGACCCCGGATGACCGCCGCCCCGGCACCCCTGGCCCTCGACGGCTCCCGCGTCGACGGCCCGCTCTTCACCGCCGTCACGCACCTCGCCCGCGACACCCGCTGGCTCAACGGCCCCCTGGAGTGGTGGACCAACGCCGGGCTCGCCGTCTTCGCCGTGCTGATGCTCGCCGCCTGGTGGCGGGCACGGCACCGGGACGCGGCGGCGATGGCCCTCGCGCTGGCCGGCCCCGTCGCGGTCGCCGTCGCGTTCGCCGCCGCCGAGGTCGTCAAGAAGGTCGTCGAGGAGCCGCGCCCGTGCCGGGCGATGCCGCACGCGTTCATCGTCGAGGCGTGCCCGGCGCCGTCCGACTACGCCTTCCCCAGCGGGCACTCCACGGCCGCCGCCGCGGCCGCCGCCGCCCTGTACCTGCTCGACCGGCGGCTGGGCGTCATCGCCGCCGTCTTCGCGGCCTTCGAGGCGTTCACGCGCGTCTACGTCGGCGGCCACTACCCGCACGACGTCATCGGCTCGATCGTCCTGGCGGTGCCGGTCGCCTGCCTCGTCGCGCTGCCGCTGCGCCGCGTCGCGGCGCCGCTCGTCGGCCGGCTGCGCCGCGGCCCCCTGGCACCGCTGCTGGCCGCCCGTCCCGCCGCTCCGCCCGCCGCGCCGCCGGTCACAGATAGCGCAGCCACAGGTAGGGGACGCACAGGGTCACCGTGACGGCCGTGACGATCAGGCCGTACCGGGTGAACTTCCAGAAGCTGATCGGGGTGCCGTTGCGGGCGGCGATGCCCAGCACGACGACGTTGGCGCTCGCGCCGATCGCGGTCGCGTTGCCGCCGAGGTCGGACCCGAGCGCGAGCGACCACCACAGCACGTGCCCCTCGGCGCCCGGATGCGCCTGGACGAGGTCGGAGACGATCGGGCTCATCGTCGCGACGTAGGGGATGTTGTCCACGATCGCCGACAGCACGCCCGACGCCCACAGCAGCAGCATCGACGCGGCGCCGAGGTCCCCGCCGGTCACGTCGGCCGCGGCCCGCGACACGTCCGCGATGACGCCCGTCTCCACCAGCCCGCCGACCATCACGAACAGCCCCGCGAAGAACACCAGCGTCGGCCACTCCACCTCCGCGAGCGCCTGCTCGGTGGTGACCTTCGTCGCGGCGACCAGCAGCCCCGCCCCGAGCAGCGCGACCACCGACGGCTGGTAGTCCAGGACGGGATGCAGCACGAACGCCGCGATCACCGCGGCGAGCACCACCAGCCCCTGCCACAGCAGCCGCCGGTCGGTGATGGCCTCCCTCTCCCGCAGCGCCATGACCTCCGCCGCGCGGCCGGCGTCGTAGACGAAGGCCGACCGGAACAGCCACCGGCACAGCAGGCAGAACACCGCGACGAGCCCGACCACCAGCGGCGCGAGGTGCACGAGGAACTCGTTGAACGTCAGGCCGCCGCGGCTGGCGATGATGATGTTCGGCGGGTCCCCGACGAGCGTCGCGGTGCCGCCGATGTTGGACGCCATCACCTCGGCGATCAGGTACGGGACGACGTCCAGGCCGAGCCGCTCGCACACCAGGAAGGTGACCGGCGCGACCAGCAGCACGGTGGTGACGTTGTCCAGCAGCGCCGACGCGCCCGCGGTGATCAGTACCAGCATCACCATCAGCCGGTACGGCCGCCCGCGCGCCCGTTTCGCCGCCCAGATCGCCACGTACTCGAACACCCCGGTCTGCCGCAGCACCGAGACGATCACCATCATGCCGAGCAGCAGGAAGATGACGTTCCAGTCGATCCCGGTGCGCTCGGAGAAGAACGCCGCGCCGTCGTCGGTGACGTGCAGCAGCATCATCAGCGCCGCGCCGCCGAGCGCCACCGCCGTCCGGGGGATCCGCTCCGACGCGATTAGCACGTACGCGACGACGAAGATCGTGACTGCGGCTGCGGCGGCCAAGGCGGCTCCTGGAAGTCTTTTCGGGGTAGGCGGTACGACGCCGACCAGACTTCCCGGCTCACCGTTCACCGACCCTAACGGGATTCCGATGCGTTTTCCACGCAGGAACGCCGTGACCGCCGCTCCGACCGGCGGTGACGGCATCGGTGTCGGCGGGCCGCGCCCCTGCTACGGTCGGGGTGTGCGCGCCGGAGAACTCGCCGTGGACCACCCCACCGTCACCGCGGACACCAGCGCGCTGGACGCCGCCCGCCTGCTGGCCGAGCACCGGCTGCTCGGGCTGATCGTGGTGGACGAGCGGCACCGCCCGAAGGCCGTGCTGCCCGGCTCCCAGCTCCTCGGCGCGCTCATCCCGCAGTACGTGCGCGACGACCCGGCGCTCGCCCGCGCCTACGACGAGGGGCACGCCGACCGGCTGTGCGAGCGGCTCGCCGGCAAGCGCGTCGCCGACCTGCTGCCCGCGAACCGGACGCCGCCGCCCGTGGTGGACGCCGACGCGACCGTCATGGAGATCGCCAGCGTGATGGCGGGCGCGCGCAGCCCGGTCGTCGCGGTCTCCGGCGACCCGCGCCGGACCGACGCCCCGATGATCGGCGCGATCACGGTCGCCGACCTGCTCACCCGGATCCTCCCGCCCGCCTGACGGGCGCCGGGAACGCAGCGGAGGGCGCCCTTCAGGCGCCCTTGCCAGGGCCCCACCGAGATGCCGGCGGGCACCCGCGGCGGAGCCCGGCGGCGGTCAGGTGTTCGTGGCGCCCGGGGCGGTGCTCTCGATGCGGGCGGCCTCCTCGCGCAGGCGGGCGGCGCGGTCGCGCTTGTCCTGGGCGGTGCCGAACGCGCCGTCCTGGATCGCGTGCTGGATCGCGTCCGGTGCCGGGGCCGGGGCCGCGTCCGCGCCGGGAGCGGCGTCGTCGCGCAGGCCCTGCGTCTCGGACTTGAGGATGCGCATCGACCGGCCGAGCGCCCTGGCCGCGTCCGGAAGCCTCTTGGAGCCGAAGAGCAGCACCACCACGATGCCGACGATCAGCCAGTGCGAGGGTGAGAACTCCCCCAACATGAGCGCCTCCCTTGTCCGGTGCGCGTCCAGCGTACTCTCACCCATTCGCGCAACCGCGCAACCGATGGCGGGACACCGCACTCGGGCGCGGGCGTGCCCGCCCGCGCGGCGCGGGCGCCGCGCGCGGCGGCGGATCACCCGCGCGCGCCACCGCCGTATTGATTGCCCAGAGCACCGCGGGGCCGCCCTTCGGCGGGCAATGCGGCGGCCGTCACTTCCCGGGCCGAGGGAGTGCCCGGCCGCAGTTCCTTAGACGGGCGCCCGCCGCGGGAAACCGTTCCGGACGCGGTCGCCGGAAAGGCGCGCGCATCGGCTTCGGGCGGGTGCGCGGCGGCCGGTAACGGTGCTCAGTGAGCGGCCTCGTACTGCTGGACGACGTTCGCCGGGATGCGGCCGCGGTCGTTGACCGGGATTCCCGCCGACCGGGCCCAGTCGCGGATCTCCGCGCTGCGCTCGCGGTTGCTCGCGGTGCGCGTCGCGGGCCTGCGGCCGGCCGGGCGGACCTTGCGGGCACTGTCCCGGAACGGCGCGATGACCTTGCGCAACCTCGCCGCGTTCTTCTTGTTCAGGTCGATCTCGTACGCCCTGCCGTCAAGGGCGAACGACACCGTTTCCACCGCCGCTCCGCCATCGAGGTCATCCACCAGTGAGACCTGGACCTTCTGCGCCATGAGCCGTCTCCGTTCCGTTTATTGGTCAGTTCGAAGAATAGTAGATGCTCGGCGGCCGCGGTATTGGCGGAACCCCGATTAATGTATTTCCCCAACGGGTGAGGATTTCGTCATGCGCGGGCATGGCCGGGGCGGCGAATCCGTCGCGCGGGTCAGCGGGACACCAAGCGGACCTGACCCGCGGGACCCGCGCGGAGGGCCGCGGAGGGCCGCGGCGCAGCCGGGCGCGACCCGCCGGGACGCGTCCGAAGAAAGTTCACGTTCGCATCTGGACAGTCGCCTTACCAGACGGTAGTAAAGATCAGCCCCCTGTTCCCCCCGGTCCCGGAGCCGCCCCATGCCGCGCCGTCGCGCCGTCCTGTCCACCGCCGCCGCCGCGCTCGTCGCGGCGGGCGGCGCGAGCGCCCTCCCGGCCCACGCGGCCGACGCCTACACGGTCCGGACGCTGCATTTCGACACCGTGGTCGGTCCGAAGCACGACCAGCACTGCGACGTCGTCGGCGACCTGTACCTGCCGTCCGGCGCGTCCGCCGCGCACCGGGTGCCCGCCATCCTCACCACCAACGGCTTCGGCGGGTCCAAGGACGACCAGGCGGGGCTCGGCAAGACCTACGCGCAGCGCGGATACGCCGTACTGTCCTACTCCGGCCTCGGGTTCGGCGGCAGCGGATGCCGCATCACCCTCGACCACCCCGACTGGGACGGCGCCGCGGCGAGCCAGCTCGTCGACTACCTGGCCGGAAAGAAGGCGGCCAAGGACGGGACGCGGCTCACCGCCGTCAGGCTCGACCGGGCCGGCGACCCGCGCGTCGGCATGGTCGGCGGGTCCTACGGCGGGCAGATCCAGTTCGCCGCCGCCGGCGTCGATCCCCGTATCGACACCATCGTCCCGATGATCACCTGGCGGGACCTGCGCTACTCGCTCGCCCCGAACAACCAGGTCGTCGACGGGAGGCTCAGCACCGACCCCGGCGTCACCAAGCTGGTCTGGGCGCTCGGGTTCTTCGGCGAGGGCGTGTCCGCCGGGCTGACCAACAGCCAGGCCGATCCCGGCCGCCTGCTCGGCTGCCCGAACTTCCCGACGATCCTCTGCCAGGCCGTCGGCGAGAGCCTCGTCTTCGGCGTGCCGCAGCAGGCGAGCATGGCGTACATGAAGGCCGCGTCGGTCGCGTCCTACATGCCGAAGATCAAGGCGCCGACGCTGATCATCCAGGGCGAGACCGACAGCCTCTTCGACCTCCAGGAGGCCACGGCCACCTACAAGCAGCTCGCCGCGCAGCGCACCCCCGTGAAGATGATCTGGCAGTCGCCGGGGCACAGCGGCGGGCAGGTCCCCGGCGACGGCGACCTCGCCGACCCGTCCGGCAGCTACGTCGGGCAGCGCGTCGCCGCCTGGTTCGACCACTACCTCATGGGCCGCTCCACCGGCACCGGCCCGGCGTTCGCCTACTTCCGCCCCTGGGTGCAGTACCAGGGCAACGCCGCGCCCGCCTACGGCACCGCGCCCACCCGCGCCCGCACCCTCTACCTGTCCGGCAAGGACGGGCTCGTCGCCGACCGCAAGGCCGTCGCCGCGGGCGCCGCGAGCTACGGCAACCTGCCGTGGATCCCGACGTCGTTCTCCGAGGTCTCCGCCGTGCAGGGCGCGCTCGGCCTGGACGACGTCCCGCCCGCCGACGCCCCCGGCACCGCCGTCGCCTGGACCGGCGGCCCGCTCGCCGCCGACACCGACGTCGTCGGCTCCCCCACCCTCAAGGTCCGGCTCGACTCGCCCGCGGCCGTCCAGTCGCAGAAGTCCGGCGTCAACGGGCGCCTCATCCTGTTCGCCAAGCTGTACGACGTCGCGCCGGACGGCTCCGTCTCGCTCGTCCACCGGCTCGTCTCCCCGGTGCGGGTCAACGACGTCCGCAAGCCGCTGACGGTCCAGCTGCCGTCGATCGTCCACCGGTTCGCGAAGGGCCACCGGCTGCGCGTCGCGATCGCCTCCAGCGACCTGTCCTACCTGGGCAACCGGAGCGTCCTGCCGGTCACCGTCCGCACCGGGCCCGCCGACCCCGGCGTGCTCACCCTGCCGACCCTGCGGTGAGCGCGTAGCGGGGACCGCCGCCGGTTCGCCCCCGCACGGGCGGACCGGCGGGCGAAATGATCGTAAGCTTGCGCCATGTCCGACGGTCGCCCCTCATGCACCTGCGTGATCTGCCGCGACTACGGCGACCGCGACCGGCTGGACAACTTCCAGCTCCGCACCATCGTGCACATCACCCAGTACGGCTGGAGCGTCGTCCTCGTCCACCCCGACGCCGACGGCCCGGGCTGGGCGTACACCATCGGCCTCTGGCACAGCCACCGCGCGCCCGAGCTGGCGATGTTCGGCGGCGACGTGTACGAGACCGAGGAGGTGCTCAACGCCCTCGGCCGGGAGGCGGCGGAGGGCCGGCCGCCCGCCGACGGCGAGCGCCGCGAGGGCGCCGTCCGCGGCCAGACCGCCGCGTTCCGCGCCGTCGACCCCCGCTGGTACGAGGGCCTGTTCCGCGGCGCCGTCGCCTTCTACCGGCGGCCGCCGCTGCCGTTCCTGCAGGTCGTCTGGCCGAACGGCGAGGGCCTGTTCCCCTGGCAGCCCGGCACCGACCTGCCGTTCCGGCACTCCCAGCCCTGGCTGTGGCTCGCCCCGACCCAGCACCCCGCCGGAGCCTGGACGCGCCGCCACACCGCCGGCCACGGCTGACCCGCCCCGCCCGTCCGGCGGCGGTCGATCAGCCGCCGGTGATCGCGCACGGCGGATCGGGCGCGGCGCGCCGGGCAGGGCATACGATCGGCGGGTGTACGGGCCGATCGCCGAGACCATCCGGACCCAGCGCCTCGTCCTGGAGCCGCTGGCCGTCCACCACGCCGACGAGATGGCCCCCGTCCTGGACGACCCGCGCCTGCACGCCTACATCGGCGGCGAGCCCCTCACCCTCGACGAGCTCCGCGCCCGCTACGAGCACCTCGTCGCCGGGCCCGCCCCCTTCCACCAGGAGTACTGGCTCAACTGGATCGTCCGCCGCGCCCGCGACGGGCAGGCCGTCGGCTACGTCCAGGCGACCGTCACCCCCGCGCCCGGCGGGCCGCAGGCCGCGCTCGCCTGGGTGATCGGCATGCCCTACCAGGGGTTCGGCTTCGCCACCGAGGCCGCCCGCGCGCTGGCCGGCTGGCTCACCGGGCACGGGATCGCCGCGCTCACCGCCGCGATCCACCCGGACAACCGGGCGTCGGCGTCCGTCGCGTCCCGCCTCGGGCTGCGCCCCACCGCCGAGACCGCCGACGGCGAGACGATCTGGCGGCCGCCCCGCCCGGAGCCTCCC
Organism: Actinomadura sp. NPDC048394; assembly: GCF_040651755.1. Lineage (NCBI taxonomy): Bacteria > Bacillati > Actinomycetota > Actinomycetes > Streptosporangiales > Thermomonosporaceae > Actinomadura > Actinomadura sp. NPDC048394. The sequence continues at coordinate 52,017 of NZ_JBEZJL010000041.1, forward strand.
CCGTGACACTCTGATATCGGGCCGTGGCGGGCGGGCAGGCCGGGAGTAGTCCAGAATCGACGGGGAACGCGCTGCGGGGCAGGCGGCATCGGTCGGTCGACGAGAGGGAGCACATGCCTGAGGTCTGGCCCGGGGATCCGTACCCGCTGGGCGCCACCTGGGACGGCACCGGCACGAACTTCGCGCTGTTCTCGGAGGTGGCCCGGCGGGTCGAGCTGTGCCTGTTCGACGCCGACGGCACCGAGACGCGGCGCGAGCTGCCCGAGGTGGACGGGTTCGTCTGGCACGGGTACCTGCCCGGCGTCGGGCCCGGGCAGCGCTACGGCTACCGGGTGCACGGGCCGTTCAGCCCCCGCGACGGGGACCGCTGCAACCCCGCGAAGCTGCTGCTCGACCCGTACGGCAAGGCCGTCGAGGGCGGCGTCCGCTGGCACGAGTCGCTGTTCTCCTACCGGTTCGACGACCCCGACGCCCTGAACGAGGACGACAGCGCCCCCTACATGCCGAAGAACGTCGTGATCAACCCGTTCTTCGACTGGGGCGACGACCGGCCGCCGCGCGTCCCGTACCACGAGAGCGTGATCTACGAGGCGCACGTCAAGGGGCTGACGAAGCTGCACCCGGGCATCCCGGAGGAGCAGCGCGGCACCTACGCGGGCCTCGGGCACCCGGTGATGGTCGACCACCTCGCCGACCTCGGCGTGACGGCCGTCGAGCTGATGCCGGTGCACCAGTCGATCCCCGAGCACGCGCTCGTGGCGCGCGGCCTGGACAACTACTGGGGCTACAACACGATCGGGTTCTTCGCCCCGCACAACGCCTACAGCGCGTCCGGGCAGGCCGGCGAGCAGGTGCTGGAGTTCAAGGCGATGGTCCGCGCCCTGCACGAGGCGGGCATCGAGGTCATCCTGGACGTCGTCTACAACCACACCGCCGAAGGCGACCACCTCGGGCCGACGCTGTCGTTCCGCGGCATCGACAACGCGTCCTACTACCGGCTCCGCGACGACGACAAGCGCTACCACCTCGACTACACCGGCTGCGGCAACTCCCTCAACGTCCGCAACCCGCACGCGCTGCAGCTCATCATGGACTCGCTGCGGTACTGGATCCTGGAGATGCACGTCGACGGGTTCCGGTTCGACCTCGCCTCGGCGCTCGCCCGGGAGCTGCACGACGTCGACCGGCTCGCCGCGTTCTTCGACCTCGTCCAGCAGGACCCGGTGGTCTCGCAGGTCAAGCTGATCGCCGAGCCGTGGGACGTCGGCGAGGGCGGCTACCAGGTCGGGAACTTCCCGCCGCTGTGGACGGAGTGGAACGGCAAGTACCGCGACACCGTCCGCGACTTCTGGCGCGGCTCGTACGCGACGATGCCGGAGTTCGCGTCCCGGCTGACCGGCTCGTCCGACCTGTACGAGCACAGCGCGCGGCGGCCGTTCGCGTCCATCAACTTCGTGACGTGCCACGACGGGTTCACGCTGGCCGACCTCGTCTCCTACGACCACAAGCACAACGAGGCCAACGGCGAGTCCAACCGCGACGGCACCGACGACAACCGGTCCTGGAACTGCGGCGAGGAGGGCCCGTCGCGCGACCCCGAGGTGCTGGAGCTGCGGGCCCGCCAGCGCCGCAACTTCCTCGCGACGCTGTTCCTGTCGCAGGGCGTCCCGATGCTGCTGCACGGCGACGAGCTGGGCCGCACCCAGCGCGGCAACAACAACGCCTACTGCCAGGACAACGAGCTGGCCTGGGTGCACTGGGACGAGCCCGGCGACATGGAGTTCATCCGGATCCTGTCGCGGCTGCGGCACGACCACCCGGTGTTCCGGCGCCGCCGCTTCTTCACCGGCACCGGGACGGGCGCCGCCGCCGACATCGCGTGGCTGACGCCCGCCGGCGAGAGCATGACGGACCAGGACTGGAACGTCGGCTTCGCCAAGTCCCTCGGCGTGTTCCTCAACGGCGACGCCATCACCGAGCCCGACCCGCGGGGCCGCCGCGTCCGCGACGACTCGTTCCTGCTGCTGGTCAACGCCGGGTCCGACGCCGTCGAGTTCACCCTGCCCGGCGCGGAGTACGGCGAGCGCTGGGAGTTCGTCCTCGACACCGCCGACCCCGCCGCCGCGGGCGAGCGCCCCCGCGTCAAGGCCCGCGACGAGGTCTCCGTCCCCGCCCGCTCCCTCACGGTCCTGCGCAGGGGCTAGCCCGAGGTCAGGTGCGGTTCCGCCGTCTCAGGTGCGGCTCACCTCCATCGCGGTGAGGAAGACCAGGACGAACGTCGTGACGGCGATCACGCCGTGGAAGGCGACGGCGGCGGCCGGGAACGTCTGGTCGCGGCCGCGGGCGTGCCGGCCGCCGCCCCCGACGAGCCAGCGCGTCAGCAGCATGAACCCCTGCAGGATCACGACCAGCAGCGCGGCGAACGCGACCCACGCGAACGCGCCGCGCCCGGTCGCCAGGTAGCCGATCCAGACGCAGAGGCCGATCACGGCGGCCAGCGGATGCCCGATCACCACCAGGACCGGGAACCGGGTCACCTTCGTGCCCCGTCCCCCGGACGTCAGCCATTTGATCAACAGGTAGCCGCCGGCCGTGGCGGCGAGGACCCACGCGGCAAGTGCGGCGAACTCCACCCCCCGCTCCTTTCGGTGCAGTTCTACGGTCCGTCCCCGCACCAAGTGTCGCGTGCCGATCGCCGCGCCATGACGGATTCGTGCATATTGCCGTACGCTGAGTAAGCGGAACGGTCAGGTCGCCCTTGCCTCCGGTGCAGTAACTTGTGACGTCTATGCGCACCCTCACGCCCTCCTCCGAGCCGGTCGACCTCGCCGAGCGCTACGCCTACCCGGCGGGCGGCGGGACGTGGCTGCGCGCGAACATGGTCGCCAGCCTCGACGGGGCGGCGCAGCGCGACGAGCGCAGCGGCGGGCTCGGCAACGCCGCCGACCAGGAGCTGTTCCTGCTGCTGCGCGGCCTCGCCGACGTGGTGATCGTCGGTGCCCAGACCGTCCGCGCCGAAGGGTACGGGCCGGTCAGGCCGCGCGAGAGCTGGGGAGCGGTGCGCGACGGGCGGCCACCGGTGCCGCCGCTCGCGGTCGTCTCCCGCACCCTCGACCTGGACTTCGACGCGCCCCTGTTCACCGAGGCGGCCGTCCCGACGATCGTGCTGGCCACCGCGACCGCCGACCCGGAGCGGCTGCGCCTGGCGAAGGAGCGCGCGGACGTCATCGTCGCGGGCGAGGACTCGCTCGACTTCGCGGTCGCCGTCCGGGAGCTGGCGTCGCGCGGGTTCCGGCGGCTGCTGTGCGAGGGCGGCCCCGGGGTGCTGGCGCAGATCACGGCCGCCGGGCTGCTGGACGAGCTGTGCCTGACGCTGAGCCCGATGCTGCTCGCCGGGCACCCGGCGCGGATCCTGAACGGCCCGCCGCTCCCCGTTCCCTCGGAGTTCCGCCTGGAGCACGCGCTGGAGGAGGACGGCTTCCTGTTCCTGCGCTACGCGCGCAGCCGGTAGCGGACGAACAGGACGCCCTCGTCCAGGTAGAGGGCGGCGGGCTCGACGGGGACCTCGGCGTCCAGGACGCCGAGCAGGCGCGTGTGGCGCGGGCTCCCGAGGAGCGCGGGCGCGATGTTGAGGCACAGCTCGTCCACCAGCGACGCCCGGATGAGCGCGGTGGCCAGTGCCGGGCCGCCTTCGCAGAGCAGGTGCTCGTGGCCGAGGTCCTCGCGCAGGACGCGCAGAGCTTCGGGGAGGTCGACGTCGTCGTCTCCGGCCGCGACCACCGGGATCCCCGGCGGGACCTCGTCCCGCGCGCGCTCCGTCGTCACCACGATCGTCGGCGTCTCCGCTTCGGTGAACAGCGGGAGCGTCCAGTCGAGGTCGAGGGAACGGCTCACGATGGCGATGGGCGCGGGCGGGCCGCCCCGGCGCGCGCGCAGGTCCGGCCGTAGGCGGGCGGGGCCGAGCCGCCCGGTGCGGGCCGTCGCGGCGCCGACGAGGATCGCGCCGGCGAGCGCCCGGAGCGTCCGGAACACCCGGAAGTCGGCGGCGCCGCCGAGCCCGTCGGTCCAGCCCTCGGCGTCGGTGACCGACCCGTCGGCGCTCATCACCATGCCGAGCCGAAGCCCCGGCGCGTCGCCGTACGCCTCGTACGGGTCGACGTCCTCGACGGTGGGCCCGGGAAACAGACGGCGCATGACCTGCAGGTTATCGAGCCCCCGGTGCTCCGTTTTGTCGGTGCCGGGGCGCAAGATGGGGGGCATGGACCTGCCGATCAGCCCGCCGCTGCCGCCGATGCTGGCCAAGGCCGTCAAGACCATGCCCCAGGGCGACCTGCTCTACGAGCCGAAATGGGACGGCTTCCGCTGCATCGTGTTCCGCGACGGCGACGAGGTGGAGCTGTCCAGCCGCGGCGAGAAGCCGCTCACCCGCTACTTCCCCGAGGTGGTCGAGGCGGTGAAGCGGGAGCTGCCCGAGCGGTGCGTGGTGGACGGCGAGATCGTCCTGCCGCGCGGCACCCGCCTCGACTTCGACACGCTGCAGCAGCGCATCCATCCGGCCGCGTCGCGGATCAAGCTGCTGTCGGAGGAGACGCCCGCCTCGTTCGTCGCGTTCGACCTGCTGGCCCTCGGCGACGAGTCGCTGATGGAGACGCCGCTCGGCGAGCGGCGCCGGCGGCTGGTCGAGACCCTGGCCGGCGCGAAGGCGCCGATCCACGTGACGCCCGCGTCCGACTCCTACGAGCTGGCGCTGCGCTGGTTCGAGGAGTTCGAGGGCGCCGGGCTGGACGGGGTGGTCGCCAAGCCGCGCGACACCGAGTACCAGCCCGACAAGCGGGTGCTGTTCAAGGTCAAGCACGAACGCACCTGCGACTGCGTGGTGGCGGGCTTCCGCTGGCACAAGTCCGGGCCGATCGTCGGGTCGCTGCTGCTCGGCCTCTACAACTCCGAGGGCAACCTGCAGCACGTCGGCGTGGCGGCCTCGTTCACCATGAAGCGCCGCGCCGAGCTGGTCGAGGAGCTCCAGCCCTACCGGATGGAGGACCTGTCCGGGCATCCATGGGCGGAGTGGGCGCGGCAGTCCGAGGCGACCGCCGACCGGATGCCCGGCGCCGTGTCCCGCTGGACCGGCAAGAAGGACCTGAGCTGGGTGGCGCTGCGCCCGGAGCTGGTCGTCGAGGTGGCGTACGAGGCGATGGAGGGCAACCGGTTCCGGCACACCGCCCGGTTCCGCAACTGGCGCCCCGACCGCACGCCCCGCTCCTGCACCTACGAGCAGCTGGAGGTGCCGGTGGCTTACGACTTGGACGACATCTTCAACGGCCCCGCGACCAGCCCCCGCGCCGATCGGTGACGCGGGGGCGGTGCGGGTCCAGGGTCAGGGCTGGGTCTCGTTGCGGATGGTCTGGTCGATGATGTTCTGGTCCGACTTCGCGGACATCTTCGGGGCGGCGTAGGGGCGCAGGTAGGTCTGCTTTACGCCGGGGACGCGGTCCTCGATGACGAAGGTCGCCTTCGTCGACACCGGGGAGCCCGGCGTCCGGACGGACGCGACCGTCCTGAAGTCGGCCTTCATCTCCTCCTTGCCGATCGTCGTCAGGACGTATCCGCGCTGGTTGTTGTAGAACTTCAGGTGCGGGTTGATGGCCAGGAAGGGCTGGCTCGCGGGGTCGGAGTCGGCGCCGTCGCCGGTCGTGCTGATGGACGAGCACACCAGCTCGGAGCCGACCGTCTTCGAGTCCGGGTCGTCATAGTTCGCCTTGAGGTCGCTCGCCCAGTGCGCGTGGACGTCGCCGGTGAGCACGACGGGGTTGCGGACGCCGGCGTCCACCCAGCCCTTGGTGATGCGGTCGCGGGAGGCCACGTAGCCGTCCCAGGCGTCCATCGAGGTCTTCTTGACGGGCCCGGCGGTGTTGTCGCGCTGGGCGAAGAAGACCTGCTGGCCGATGACGTCCCAGCGGGCGTCCGACTTGCGGAACCCGTCGATCAGCCACTTCTCCTGCGCGTCGCCGGTGATGCTGCGCTTGGGGTCGGTGGCCTCGGGGCAGTCCTTGTAGCCGTCGCCGCAGCCCTGGTCGTCGCGGAACTGGCGGGTGTCGAGCATGTGGAAGTTGGCCAGCTTCCCCCACCGGACGCGCCGGTAGATCTGGATGTCCGGGCCGTGCGGGATCGAGGAGCGGCGCAGCGGCATGTTCTCGTAGTAGGCCTGGAACGCGGCGGCGCGGCGGGCGCGGAACGCCTCGTAGGTCGGGGTGTCGGAGCCTTCCTCGGGGATGTAGCCGGCCCAGTTGTTCTCGACCTCGTGGTCGTCGAAGACGACGAGCCAGGGCGCGGCGGCGTGCGCGGCCTGCAGGTCGGTGTCGGACTTGTACTGGGCGTGCCGCTGCCGGTAGTTCGCCAGCGTGACGGTCTCGGGGCCGTCGTGGTCACGGATGTTGCCGCCGGGGCTGTTGTAGACGCCCTTCTTGTACTCGTACTGGTAGTCGCCGAGGTGCAGGACGAGGTCGGGGTGGTCCTCGGCGAGGCGCCGGTACGAGGTGAAGTAGCCGTGCTCGTACTGGGCGCACGAGACGAAGGCCATCGTCAGGGCGGGACCGAACGAGTCGGTGCGCGGTGCGGTGAGCGCGCGGCCGACGGGTGAGATGTGGTCGCCGGTGCGGAAGCGGTACCAGTAGTCGCGTCCATGCCGCAGCCCCTTCAGCTCGACGTGGACGGAGTGGGCGGCCTCGGGGCGGGCGGTGGCGGTGCCGCGCCGCTCGATCCGCTTGAACCGCTCGTCGGTGGCCACCTCCCATTTCACCTGGACGGCCTTGGACGGCATGCCGCCGAGGCCGTCCTCGGCGTGCGGGTCGAGGGCGAGCCGCGTCCAGAGGACGAAGCCGTCGGGGGCGGGGTCGCCGGACGCGACGCCGAGGGTGAAGGGGTCGCCGGGCGCGACGGTGCGCAGCCGGGGGGCGGCTTCGGCGATGCCGGGGACGGCGAGGGCGCCGGCCGTCAGGCCGCCGGCGACGAGGAAGGATCTCCTGCTCAGGGGGCGTGCGAGTGCGGCCATGGGGGCGGTGACCTTTCGGAGGTTTCCGGGGTGATCGCCGGAAAGCCTCATCAAGGCCGGTGGCCGCGAGGCACCGCGCGGGTGACGTCCGCCGCAACAAAGATGATCTTTTGCGGTCGCGCACGCGGGCGCGGGGAAGCGATGCTAAGCTGGCGGCTTACGAACTGCGCACAAAAAACCGCATCCTATGAATAGGAGTGTAGCCGAAGCATGGGACATCGTCAAGCGGTACCTGTCAAGCCCGCCGACGCGGAGGCCGCCCACCGGGCCGCCGTGCGCACCGAGCAGGAGTACGTCACCCGCCTCTACCAGCGGCTCGACGAGGAGCGGGCCAAGGCCGAGGCGGCGCTGCGGCAGGGCCCGGCCGCGGGCGGCGGCAGCGTCCTGCAGGCCAGGGTGGAGAGCGCCGTCGCGACCGAGGAGGCCGCGCGCCGGCTGGCCCGGCTCGGCGGCGTCGAGCACGGCCTGTGCTTCGGCCGCATCGACCACCGCGCCGACGCCGACGGCCCCGGCGACACCTTCTACATCGGCCGGATCGGGCTGCGCGACGCCGACCACGAGCCGATGCTGATCGACTGGCGCGCCGCGGCGGCCCGCCCGTTCTACACCGCGACCCCGGGCGCGCCCGGCACCCTCGCCCGCCGCCGCCACCTGCACCTGCGGCACCGGGAGGTCGCCCGGCTGGACGACGAGGTGTTCGACCTCGAGGGGCTGGACGAGGCCGAGCGCCGCGGCATCGTCGGGGAGGCGGCGCTGCTCGCCACCCTCCGCCGCGGCCGGACGGGCCGGATGAGCGACGTCGTCGCGACCATCCAGGAGGAGCAGGACCAGGTCATCCGGTCGGGCCTGCAGGGCGTGCTCGTCGTGCAGGGCGGGCCCGGCACCGGCAAGACCGTCGCCGCGCTGCACCGCGCCGCCTACCTCCTCTACACCCACCGCGACGTGCTGGAACGCCGCGGCGTCCTGATCGTCGGCCCGAACGCGACGTTCCTGCGCTACATCGAGCAGGTGCTGCCCGGGCTCGGCGAGACCGACGTCGTCCTCGCCACGGTCGGCGAGCTGCACCCCGGGCTCAAGGCGGCCGCGAAGGACGCCCCCGAGGTCGCCGTCCTCAAGGGCGACATCCGCATGGCGGACCTCGTGCGGGCGGCGGTCCGCGACCGGCAGCGCGCGCCCTCCGGCGGCCTCCGGGTCGACACCGACGGCCTCACCCTCGTCGTCGAGGCGGAGGCGTGCGAGCGGATCCGCGACCGTGCCCGTGCCCTGCACCTCCCCCACAACGTCCAGCGTCGCCGGTTCGTCCACGACATGCTGGAGGCCCTCGCCGTGAACCGGGCGGAGCAGTACGAGCGCATCATGGACGAGCCTCTGGAGGAGCTCGCCGGTCCTGACGGATTCCCGGCCTGGCTGCAGGAGCTCATGGACGAGGCCGAGGACGGGCCGCTCCTGGACGAGACGGACCTCCGCCTGGCCAAGGAGGCCCTCTGGCAGGACCCGGTCGTCCGCAAGGCGCTCGACGAGCTGTGGCCCGAGCTGACGCCGGAGCGGCTCCTGACCGACCTCTTCGCCTCCCCGGACGTCCTCGACCGCCTCGGCGCCGAGGTCGGCCTGCCCGGCTGCGCCCTCCTGCACCGTCCGGCCGGCTCCCCGTGGACGGTGGCGGACGTCCCCCTCCTGGACGAGGCCGCCGAGCTCCTGGGCGTGGACGACTCCGCCGAGCGGGCCCGCCGGCGCGCGGCCGACGCGGCCCGCGCCGAGGAGGCGCGCTACGCCGCCGAGGTCATGGCGTCGGCGGGCGGCACCAGCATGATCCCCATCGAAGACCTGATCTCCGCGAGCGAGCTGGCGGAGCGGCACGGCGACGCGGGCCCGCCGCTCACCACCGCGCAGCGCGCCATGGCCGACCGCCAGTGGGCCTACGGCCACGTCATCGTGGACGAGGCGCAGGAGCTGTCGGAGATGGCGTGGCGGACGGTGATGCGCCGCGTCCCGACCCGGTCCCTCACCGTCGTCGGCGACATCGCGCAGACCGGCAGCGCGGCGGGCGCCGCGTCCTGGGGGCAGATGCTCGACCGGTACGTCCCGGGCCGCTGGCGCGAGCAGCGCCTGATGGTCAACTACCGGACGCCCGCCGCGATCATGCGGGTCGCGTCCCGCGTCCTCGCCTCCGTCGCGCCCGGCCAGACGCCGCCCGAGCCCGTCCGCGACGACGGCCCGCCGCCCCGCGCGGTCGCGCTGCCCGTGGAGGGCCTCCCCGCCCTCGTCGCCGCCGAGCTGGCGGAGTTCGCCGACGCCGGCGAGGGCCGCCTCGCGGTGATCACGTCGGCGGCCCGGCACGCGCCCGTCCTGGCCGTCCTGCCGGACGCCGCCGTCGGCGCCACGCCCGAGGCCCTCGACTCCCCCGCGGTCGTGCTGACCGCGGAGGAGGCCAAGGGCCTGGAGTTCGACTCGGTGATCGTCGTCGACCCGGCGGGCATCCTCGCCGAGTCCGCGAAGGGCGGCCAGGACCTGTATGTGGCCCTCACCCGCCCGACCCGCCGCCTGACGATCGTCCACGACAACGACCTCCCGCCACTGCTCAGCGGGAGCCTCGCAGGCGGGTGAGGGTCTGGGTCAGTTCGGCGGTGATGACGCGGCCGGCGGTCGCGGGGTCGCGGGCGCGGATCGCCTCGACGAGGGCGGCGTGCGCGGCGCGGCCGTGGGACGCGTCGGACGCGCGGACGTCCACGAGGGCGACCAGGTCGAGCAGGCCGGCGCGCAGCACCGGGACGAACTCGGCGTGCAGGTCGACCAGGACGGGGTTGTGCGCGGCGGCGATCACGGCGGCGTGCAGGGCGATGTCGGCGTCGAGGAAGGCCTCCAGGGACGGGCCGGCGAACGCCTCGTCGCGGGCGGCGAGGGCGGCGTCGAGCGCGGCGAGGTCCGCGTCGGTGCGGCGCTCGGCGGCCAGCTCGGTGGCGCGGACCTCGATCATCATCCGGATCTCGTAGACGTCGGTGACGGAGGCGCGGCGCAGCCGGGTGGTGAAGTCCTCGTCGGGTTCGGTGGCGGTGACGAAGACGCCGGCGCCCTGCCGGGCCTGGACGAGGCCGGCGCCGGCGAGGGCGCGCAGCGCCTCGCGGACGGTGGAGCGGCCGACGCCGAGCTCCCTGGCGAGCGTGGTCTCGCCGGGGAGCCGGGTGCCGACCGGCCAGGAGCCGTCGGTGATCTGGTCGCGGAGCCGCTGGGCGGCCTGCTCGACGAGCGGGCTGCGGCGGAGCGGGCCGAGCGGCATGCGGTGGTCTTCCCTTCTGGTCGGCGGTCCCTACGCTAGCGTCTCCACAGGAACTCAGCTTGTCTGAGGAGCTGAGGTGTGGTTAGAGTGACCGGCATGGCGTGGCAGGCCCTCCTTCTCGGCCGCCGCGGCGGGGCCTGATCCGACCGGCACCCCGCCGCGGGGTCCGGTGCTGCCGGTCGTCCGGCCACCAGCGAGGACCACTGCCATGATCGAAACCACCGCCTTCCCCACGCTGCGCACCCCGTCCGGCCCCGTGGCCGATGGCGCGCCCTTCTGGAACCCGCAGCGCGGCAGCGCCATGCCGTCGCACCGCTACCGGTCCGTGCACGACCGGGTGCCGTCGCCCGTGCCCGAGATCGAGCGGACCTGGCCGTCGCGGCGGATCGAGCAGGCGCCGCTGTGGGTGCCGGTCGACCTGCGCGACGGCAACCAGGCGCTGGCCGAGCCGATGGACCCGGCGCGCAAGCGCCGCATGTTCGACCTCTTCGTGACCATGGGGTTCAAGGAGATCGAGGTCGGCTACCCGTCGGCGAGCCAGACCGACTTCGACTTCGTCCGGCACCTGGCGACGTCGGGCGCCGTCCCGGACGACGTGACGCCGGTCGTGTTCACCCCCGCCCGCCGCGACCTGATCGAGCGGACGTTCGCGTCCATCGAGGGCATGCCGCGCGCGGTCGTCCACCTCTACACCGCGACCGGACCGGCGTGGCGGGACGTGGTGCTGCGGCAGGACCGCGACGGCGTCCGCGCCCTCATCCTGGACGGCGCCGCGGACGTGGCGCGCCTGGCCGGCGACCGGCCGGGCGTGCGGTTCGAGTTCTCGCCCGAGACGTTCAACTTCACCGAGCCGGACTACGCGCTGGACGTGTGCGACGCGGTCACCGAGCTGTGGGACGCCTGCGCCGACCGCCCGGTCGTCCTGAACCTGCCGGCGACGGTCGAGATCGCGACGCCGAACGTCTACGCCGACCAGATCGAGTTCATGCACCGCAACGTGGCCCGGCGGGACGCGGTGATCCTGTCGGTGCATCCGCACAACGACCGCGGCACGGGCGTGGCGTGCGCGGAGCTGGCGGTGCTCGCCGGCGCGCAGCGGGTCGAGGGCTGCCTGTTCGGCAACGGCGAGCGGACCGGGAACGTCGACCTGGTCACGCTCGCGCTGAACCTGCACGCGCAGGGCGTCGACCCGTGCGTCGACTTCGCCGACATCGACGAGATCCGCCGCACGGTCGAGCACTGCAACCGGCTGCCCGTCCACGAGCGGCACCCGTACGGCGGCGACCTGGTGTACACCGCGTTCTCCGGCACCCACCAGGACGCGATCTCCAAGGGGATGGCGCACCACGCCGCGCGGGCCGCCGAGCTGGGCGCCCCGCCGGAGGAGGCGCCGTGGGAGGTCCCGTACCTGCCGATCGACCCGGCCGACGTGGGACGCGGCTACGAGGCGGTCATCCGCGTGAACAGCCAGTCGGGCAAGGGCGGCATCGCCTACCTGCTGCGCACCGGGTACGGCCTGGAGCTGCCGCGCCGCCTGCAGATCGAGTTCTCGCGGGTCGTCCAGCAGGCGACGGACGGCAGCGGCGAGGAGATCACCGCCGCCGAGCTGTGGGAGCTGTTCCGCGCCGAGTACGTCGACCGGGCGGGCCCGGTCGCGCTCACCGGGTGGCGGACGTCCCACACCGGTCCCGGGCGGCACGACTTCACCGGCGTGCTGCGCGTGGACGGCCGGGAGCGGGAGTACACCGGCTCCGGCAACGGGCCCCTGGCGGCGCTCGCCGACGCGCTGGCGGCCGCCGGCGTGAAGGTGGACGTGCTGCAGTACGTCGAGCACTCGACCGAATCAGGCCATGACTCCCCCGCCGTCGCGTATGCCGAGTGCCGCGTCGACGGCGTGACGAGCTGGGGCGCGGGGCGCGACACGTCCGTGCTCACCGCGTCCGTGCAGGCCGTGCTGGCGGCGGTGAACCGCGCGAAGGCCGGCTAGCGGCGGCGCCGGAGCGGGCGCCGCCAGGACAGGCCCGTCCCCGGAATGCGGAAGGTCATCTCGCGGCGCCCGTCGGCGGAGCTGCTGTAGCGGGCGCCGCGGACACCGACGCTGTGCCCGACGCCCTTCTTGGAGAAGTTGAGGCGGAAAGGGCCCATTCGCAGCGATTTCCTGTAACTCCAACCCATGCGCGGCAGGATGCCCGGCCGGTGGGGCGGAAACCCGCGCCCGCCGACCGGACATCCCGCGACTCCCGTTCCGGTCGGCCCGTTCGCGGAGCACAAGGGCAATTCGTGCCCAAATCCGGGCGGAGTTCGTCGAGTGGCGCCGTTTACGCGGCGCCGCTCGGCGAGGAGCCTGTGCCCCCGTAGAGATCATTTGCTCATCTCCCGGAGGTGCGGGTTGGCCAGGCGATCCCTGAGACGGACCCGGCGGACGGCGGCGCTCGCCGTGCTCACCGGCGCGGCGGTCGCCGTCGCCGGCGGCGCCGCGGGCGGCGGCACGGCGGCCATGGCCCGGACCGTCCCCAAGATCGTGGTGAAGGACGGCGTCACGCAGCCGGTCTTCTCCTACAAGGACGCGATCCGCGAGCACGTGTACGTGCAGTCCAGCGTCGACAGCGACCGGGACGGCAAGCCGGACCGCATCAATGTCGACATCATTCGGCCCAAGGAGACCGAGCAGGGTCTCAAGGTGCCGGTCATCATGGACGAGAGCCCGTACTACGACAACCTCGGGCGCGGCAACGAGAGCGAGAAGAAGACCTACGACGCCAACGGGAACCCGGTGAAGTTCCCGCTGTTCTACGACAACTACTTCGTGCCGCGCGGCTACGCGTTCCTCGCGGTGGACATGGACGGGACGACCCGTTCCGACGGCTGCCCGGTCAGCGGCGGCCCGACCGACGTGCTCGGCGGCAAGGCCGTCGTCGACTGGCTGAACGGCCGCGCCAAGGCGTTCAGGGCGGACGGCACGCCGGTCAAGGCGACCTGGACGACCGGCCACACCGGCATGATCGGCAAGTCGTACGACGGGACGCTCGCCAACGGCGTCGCCGCGACCGGCGTGCAGGGCCTCGACACGATCGTCCCGATCTCCGCGATCAGCAGCTGGTACGACTACAGCCGCATGAACGGCGTGAAGTACTGGACGGACGAGCAGCCGGGCCTCGCCGACGTCGTCGACACCGACCCGCCCGCGAAGTGCGCCGCCGTCAACGCCGGCCTCGACGAGGGCGAGGACGACGCGACCGGTGACTACAACGCGTACTGGAAGACGACGAACTATCTGCGCGGGTCGGTCACGCACGTCGGCGCGGTGCACGCGAGCATCTTCGCGATCCACGGCGTCAACGACCTGAACGTCAAGGACAACCAGTTCGCGCAGTGGTGGCAGGCGCTCGCGCAGCGCGGGATCACCCGGAAGGTGTGGCTGCACCAGCGCGGCCACGTCGACCCGTTCGACATCCGCCGCGACGACTGGGTGAACACGCTGCACAAGTGGTTCGACCACGAGCTGATGAAGGTCCCGAACGACGTGCTGAAGCAGCCGCGCGCCGACATCGAGGTCGGCCCGGACCAGTGGATCACCCAGCCGGACTGGCCGGCGAAGGGCGCGCGGACGACGGTCCTGCGTCCCCGCGCGGACGGCTCGCTCGGCGACCAGCGCGCCCCGGCGGGGGCGACCGCGTCGTTCACCGACGCGGCGGGCCCGCAGAACGCCGGCTACACCGAGGGCGACATGGTGTCGGACCCGACCACCGCGAAGCCGTTCCGGCTCGCGTTCACGTCGGGCCCGCTGCAGCAGACGGGGCGGCTGTCCGGGACCCCGGACGTGCGGCTGTCGGTCAAGCTGGACAAGCCGACCTCGAACGTGACCGCGCTGCTGGTCGACTACGGCACCGACACCCGCGTCGACTACCTCGGTGACGGCTCGGGCATCACGACGCTGACCACCGAGGACTGCCACGGCGAGAGCACCCCGGCCGACGACGCCTGCTACAAGCGGACGAAGGTCTCCACGATCACCTCGGACGTGAACGTGGTCGGCCGCGGGTGGCTGGACGTGCAGAACGCCGCGTCGCTGAGCGACCCGAAGCCGGTCACGCCCGGGAAGTACTACAGCGTCCGCTGGCAGACGCTCAGCCAGGAGTACATGCTCAAGAAGGGGCACCGCCTCGCGCTGGTCCTCGCCGGGACCGACGCCGACAACAACACCGAGACGCCCACCGGCGCCACGGTCACGGTGGACCTGTCGGCGAGCTCGATCCGCTTCCCGGTCGTCGCCGGGCAGGACGGGATGACCGCGCTGGACGTCCCCGAGCCGAAGGCCGCCTGGACCGGGCCGTCGCACGTGACCCTGCCGCGGCAGGAGCGCACGCTGTACTGATCCGGCACCGGAACCGCTGAGGCCGCCGTCCCCGCCCACCGGGGACGGCGGCCTCACCGCGTCGCCCGCGCTCGACGGCCTCAGCGCCGCCCGCGCGGAACGGCGTCAGCGCGTCGCGGCTTCGGCGGGGCGCTCCAGGCGAACCGGCGCCTCCACGCTGAGGACGAAGCCGCCGTGCGTGCGCTCCGCGGTGAGCGTGCCGCCCCGGGCCGCGACCCGGTCGGCGAGGCTGGGCAGGCCGATGCCGCCCGGTTTCGACCGTTCCAGGGCGGGGTCGGCGGGCGGCCCGTCCACCCCGTCGTTGGTGAGCCGCAGCCGGGCGACGCCGCCGACGACGGCCGCCTCGATCGAGCAGCGGGTCGCCCGGCTGTGCCGCAGGATGTTCGTGACGCCCTCGCGCAGCACGGTGGCGAGGACGGTGTCCAGGTCCGCGGGCAGGTCCGGGACGTCCACCGCGTGCGCGACCTCGATGCCCACCGCGGCGAGCGTCGCGCGCGCCGCCCCGGCCTCCGCCGCGACCGACATGTCCCGGTAGCCGCTGGTCACGCCGGTCATGTCGGCGAGCGCCTGGCGGGACATGCCGAGCGCCTCCGCGAGCTGCCGGCGCGCCTCGTCCGGCCGGGCGGCCGCGAGCCGAGCGGCCACCTCGTTCTTCACGACGACCGTGGAGAGGCTGTAACCGAGCAGGTCATGCAGGTCCCGGGAGAACCGCAGCCGCTCCTGCGCGACCGCCGCGGCGGCCATCTCCTCGCGCGCGTCCTGCAAGGCCGCGGTGAACCCGGCCATCCGCGCGATGCCGTAGACCAGGGCCGCGCGTTCGGCCGTCCACACCACGAAGTAGACGGTGCCCCAGTGCGCGGTGCCCCAGATGCCGAACGGGATGTCCTGGCAGACCAGCACGGCGGCCGCCGGCCACCGCAGCCGCCGCCCCAGCAGCACCGCCGCCGCACCCGGCAGGAACGGCAGGACCGCCCAGGTCGTCGGCCCGTAGAACGGCATCGGCGCGAACGTCAGGACGACCAGCCCGCCGAGGACCCCGTACCGCCGCGCCGCGCCCAGCGGACGCCCGTACGCCCGCAGGCACCCGTACACGTACAGCACGGCGTACGCGGCGAGGAGCAGCACGAACAGCGCCGACGGCCATGCGGCACGGTCTCCGCGCGCGAGGAACCGCAGCGGATACGGGACGATCATCAGCCCGAGCGCCGCGGCTCCGAGCACCGCGACCGTGCGGGTGGTGAGGTCGCCGGCGACGGTCCGCGCCCGCGCCGGCTCGGCGGGGTCGTCCAGCCGGGCGAGGTACTCGTGGGCGACGCGGCGGGTCGTGGCGAGAGCCGCCCGCGCCCCGCGCACCCCGTCGTCCAGCAGGTCGCGCGCCTCGTCCGGGCGCCGCCCGATCAGCGTCAGGGCGTGCTCGCCGCGCTCGATCGTCCCGGCCAGCGCGACGCCGATGTTCTCCTGCAGCCGCCGGGTGAACGCCAGCCGCTCGCGGGTGATCCGCGCCGCGGGCAGCGCCTGGAGGGTCGCCTCCAGCGCGGCCACCAGGTCCGCCAGCCGCGCCATGCCGTAGACGGCGACGCCGACGAACGCGGCCTGCCCGATGAGGAAGTACAGCGCCTCGGCGACCGTGGGACGTTCGGCCAGCGACAGCGGCAGGTCCGCGGCGAGCACCGCGCCGAACCCGGTCCAGGCGAGCCACCCGGGCCGGACGAGCAGCAGCACCGCGCCGCACAGGAACCCGACGTTGCCGTACCAGGTCGACGAGTACCAGATCATCGGGACGAACGTCAGGACGGCCTGCGCGGCCAGCGTCCACGGCCATGCGGCGGGACGCCCGCCGTCCAGCCGCCGCACGCAGTTGCGCAGGTGCAGCGCGAGCAGCGCGGCGAGCAGCAGCAGCGGCACGGCGCGCCGGGACGGCGGCAGGTCCGACGTCATGATCCCGACGAACCCGCCGAAGAAGAACCCGATCGTCACGATCGCGATGACGGCCTGCGCCACCCGCGGGACGACCGCCGCCACACGCTGCATGGCGGAAATCTACCGTCACCTGGGGCAATGTCCAGATAAGCGGCTACAGGGTGATCCGCCGGCCCGGATCGAGGAGATGGAAGCCGCCGGAGAACCCGGCGAACGGCTCCGCCAGGGTGTCGCGGCCCTGCGAGAAGTGCGCCCAGCCCTCGAAGTGCAGCGGGACGACCTGCCGGGCGCCGAGGATCTCCGCCGCCTCGGCCGCCGCGGCGCTGCCGAGCGTCAGGTCCGCGTCCAGCAGCGGGGTGCGCGCGGCCCCGGCGAACAGCAGCGCCACGTCGACGGGCGCGAACCGGCCGGCGATCTCCCGCACCACGTCCAGGGACGCGTTGTCGCCGCTCACGTAGGTGGTGGGCAGCCCGTCGCCGGCCAGCACGAAGCCCGTGACCGGGCCGGTCAGGTGCTCGGTGCCGTCCGGGCCGTGCTGCGCGGGCACGCCGGTGATCCGCAGCGCGCCGCCGCCGGGACGGGGCAGCTCGACCTGCTCCCAGTTCGGCAGCGCCCGGACGGTCCCGCCGAGCCGCTCGGCCGCGGCCTCCGTGGACAGGGTCAGCGGCGCCCGCTCCACGTAGGCGCGGCCGCCGTCGTCGAGGTTGTCGGGATGCTGGTCGTGCGAGAGCAGCACCGCGTCGACCGGGCCGAGGTCGTCCGGGCCGGCGACCGCGTCCATCGTCTTGGTCAGCGCCCGGTCGCCGACCGGGTGCTCGCCGGGCGCGTCGAACGTCGGGTCGACCAGCAGCCGCACGCCCCCGATCTCCAGGAGCGCCGTCGGCCCGCCGAGGTAGCGGACGGTCAGCGCGGATTCCGCTGGGGAGTGCTCGGGCATGGGGGCCGCCTTCCGGTCGTCGCGCTCGTGTCGATCACGCAAGTCCCCGGCGGCGCCGGAAATTCCCGGGTCAGGACGGCTTGCCGGTGTCCTTGCTGGGCTGCACCCGCTTGGGCTCGCCCGGCATCTTAGGGTAGTTGGGCGGATACGGCATGTCACCGAGACCGTGGTCGCGCTCGTCCCGGTCGGCCAGCTCCAGCAGCCCGTCCAGGGTGAACGCCGCGTCGTCGATCGCCGCGTGCAGGTCGCCGACCTTGGCGAACCGCTCCGGCATGGTGGCGATCGTGAAGTCGCGCGGGTCGACGTCGGCCAGCTCGTCCCAGGTCACCGGCGCCGAGACGGGCGCGTGCGGGGCGGGCCGGACGCTGTAGGCCGACGCGATCGTCCGGTCGCGCGCGTTCTGGTTGAAGTCGATGAAGACCTGCTCGCCCCGCTCCTCCTTCCACCACCGCGTCGTGACCTCGTCGGGGACGCGGCGCTCCACCTCGCGGCCGAACGCCAGCGCGGCCCGGCGGACCTCGGTGAACGTCCAGCGCGGCTCGATCCGCACGTAGATGTGCACGCCGCCCTTGCCGGAGGTCTTCACGAACCCCGTCATGCCGAGCTCGGACAGCAGGTCGCGGGCCGGGCCGAGCGCGACCCGGACGGCGTCGGAGAAGTCGGTCCCGGGCTGCGGGTCGAGGTCGATGCGCAGCTCGTCGGGGTGGTCGACGTCGCCGTCGCGGACGGGCCACGGGTGGAACGTCAGCGTGCCGAGGTTCGCCGCCCAGGCGATCACCGCGACCTCGGTGGGCCGCACCTCGTCGGCGAACCGGCCGCTGGGGAACGCGATCCGCGACGTCTGCACCCAGTCGGGCGCGCCCTTGGGGATGCGCTTCTGGTAGAACGCGTCGGACTTGCCGGCGCCGAAACCCGCCTGGCCGCGCGCGTAGTCCTCCCGGGTGGCCATCTTCGCGCCCTCGAAGACGCCCGCCGGCCAGCGCTCCAGCGTGGTGGGCCGGTCGCGGGTGGCCCGCAGGATGCCCTCCCCCACGGCGATGTAGTACTCCACGAGCTGCCGCTTGGTGTAGCCGTGCTCGGGGAAGTACACCTTGTCGGGATTGGTCACCTTGACGAGCCGATCCCCTACCGGGATCTCGATGAAGGGCGAGGCCATAACGGCACGTTAACCCACGGGCACGACAGTCTCCGGGCGCGCCTCGGCCGGGTACGGTCGAAGCATGGAGAAGATCCGCAAGAGCGAGGAAGAGTGGCGGGCCCAGCTCAGCCCCGAGGAGTTCCGCGTGCTCCGCGAGGCGGGCACCGAGAAGCCCTTCACCGGCGAGTACACCGACACCAAGACGGTCGGCGTGTACCGGTGCCGCGCCTGCGGGACGGAGCTGTTCCGGTCCGAGACCAAGTTCGAGAGCCACTGCGGCTGGCCGTCGTTCTACGCGCCGTCCGACTCCGACGCGGTCACCCTGATCGAGGACCGCTCCCTCGGCATGGTCCGGACGGAGGTGCGCTGCGCCGTCTGCGACTCCCACCTGGGCCACGTGTTCCACGGGGAGGGCTACGCCACCCCGACCGACGACCGGTACTGCATCAACTCGGTGTCGCTCACCCTCGAACCCGCCGAATGACCGCAACCGCGGGCACGTGCCGCGCGTCCCAATGGACGACGACGCGCCCGCGGGAGGCCATCATGGGCGAGCACGGCCCCTACGAGACCGCATTCCTCACCGGCGGCGCCGTGCGCGTCGCCCAGACCGCCCTGGTCGCCCTGCACGAGGGCGGCGGCGTCCGCGTGTCCCGGGGCACGCACCGGGTGCAGGCCGTGAACCGGGACGCGGACGACCCGGTCCAGGCCGCGCTCCTGGCCCGCGTCCCCGACACCGGCATCCTGCTCGGGGATCTCCTCCGGGCCACCGCCGCATCGGACGAAGTGCACGCGATCGCGGACGCGCTCAAGGAGGCGGGACTCGTCCGGGCCGGCCTGCGCGGCGCGCTCCGTCCGACCCGCGCCGGACGGGCCGCACGGCGCCGCGCCGTCGAGGACGTCCCGGCGGACGGCCCAGGCCGGTGCGCCGCCCTGGGCCCGGACGGCCTTGAGGACGCGAAACTCCGCGAGATCCTGCTGACCAAGGACCCGAAGCCGCTGAAGCTGGACCAGGGCCGGCGCCACGGCCACCAGAACCTCGAGTCCAGCAACCTCTCGGACACCCAGTACGGCCCCTGACAGAACGGCACTCAGGGCGTGTCGGGGACCTTGCAGTCGTCGGAGTCGCTCTGCTTGTTGGCGAGGACGACGC
This sequence comes from Actinomadura sp. NPDC048394, assembly GCF_040651755.1. Taxonomy (NCBI): domain Bacteria; kingdom Bacillati; phylum Actinomycetota; class Actinomycetes; order Streptosporangiales; family Thermomonosporaceae; genus Actinomadura; species Actinomadura sp. NPDC048394. The sequence goes on from NZ_JBEZJL010000041.1 coordinate 71,862, forward strand.
TGCCGTTGTCGCTGCTCTTGCCGTGGACGAAGACGCGCGGCTCGTCCTCGCCGCCGTCCTGGAGGTAGCCGACCGTCCACTCGCAGAGCGAGATCGCGGGCTTGGAGTTCTCGTCGTCCTCGCCGAGGTCGGTGTAGACGCGGACGAACGTCCCGCTGCGCCGGATGTCGGTGACGTGCTTGACGATCTCGCCGCCCGGGTCCTTGGACCGCAGGTACGGCAGGGCCTCGGAGGACAACTCGTCGGGGTCGTCGGAGTCGCCGGCCGCGGCGAGGGTCGCCCCCGCGGAGGACGGCGCGGACCGGGCGGTGTGCGCGGCGGCGGCCGCCCTCGGCGCGGTCCCGGAGCCGCCGCCGGTGAAGGCCAGCACGGCGAGCGAGGCGACGACCGCCGCCGACGCGGTGCCGGCGCCCGCCGCGGCGAGCCGGCGCCGCCCGGACGCCGCCGCGAGCATCCGGTTCCAGCGGGCGGACAGCTCGGACGGCGGCTTGGCGTGCCGCCCGCGGGAGGCACCGGCGGGAGTCTCGTTCACGGGCGGCACTTTACTGCCGTTGCGTCCGGATTCTGGGCGGATACTAGGGATCTATACGTTCTCGCCGGGCAAGATCCCCGTTCCTCCGTTACGGGAGGTTGGCGATGAGCTCGGTGAGGGGCTTGCGGCGGCCGGTGTAGAACGGGATCTCCTCCCGCGTGTGCAGCCGGGCGCGCGCGCCGCGCAGGTGCCGCATCAGGTCGACGATGCGGTGCAGTTCGTCGGCCTCGAAGGCGAGCATCCACTCGTAGTCGCCGAGCGCGAACGCCGACACCGTGTTCGCGCGGACGTCGGGGTAGTCGCGCGCCATCTTGCCGTGCTCGGCGAGCATGGCGCGGCGCTCCTCGTCGGGCAGCAGATACCACTCGTACGACCGGACGAACGGGTACACGCACACGTAGGCGCGGGGCTCCTCGTCGGCCAGGAACGCCGGGATGTGGCTCTTGTTGAACTCCGCGGGGCGGTGCAGCGCCATCTGCGACCACACCGGCTCGCTGGCGCGGCCGACGGCGGTGCGGCGGAACCGCGTGTAGACCTCCTGGAGGTCGTCGGAGCTGGGCGCGTGCCACCAGAACATGTAGTCGGCGTCCGCGCGCAGGCCCGCCACGTCGTAGGAGCCGCGGGTGGTGACGTCCTTCTCGGCCATCTGGTCGAGCAGGTCCCGCACCTCGGCGGCGTTCTGCTCGCCGAGCGCGCCGGTGTCGCGCACCCGGAACACCGACCACATGGTGTAGCGGATGACGTTATTGAGTTCGCGCGCCTTCGGCCTTGCCGCCGGCTCCGTCCCTGACATCGTTCGTTCCTCCTCGACTGCGCAGATGGTCCAGCACCCGGTCGGCCGCCGCGTGCGCCGAGGCGATGCACGCGGGGATCCCCAGGCCGTCGTAGGCGGCGCCCGCGACGGCGAGCCCCGGCTCGCGGGCGACCGCGGCGCGGACCCCGGCCACGCGGTCGGCGTGGCCCACGTTGTACTGCGGCAGGCCGCCGCCCCAGCGGGTCACCCGGCTGTCGACGGGCAGCTCGGTGACGCCGGTGGTGGCGGCCAGCTCCGCCATCGCGGCGGCCTTCAGCTCCTCGTCGGGCCTCTGGAGCAGGTGCTCCTCGCCGTACCGCCCGATGGAGCACCGGACGGCGATGACGCCCGGGTCGCGGTCGCGCAGGTGCGGCCATTTTACCGAGCTGAAGGTGACGGCCTTGACGCCGCGGCCGCCGGTCTCGGTGTCGCTCTCCACGCCGGGGACGAGGTATCCGCTGCCGTCCGGGGTCTTGGGGAACGCGGAGGCCTGGTAGGCGAGGGTGACGATCGCCATGCTGGCGTACTCGATGCCGGCCAGCTCGCGGCCGGCGGCGGGCACCTCGAAGCTCAGCAGGCGGGACGCGGGCGCCGCGGGCACCGCGATCACGACGGCGTCGGCGTCCAGCCGCTCGGGGTCGCGGGCGGACCCGATGGTGAGCCGCCAGCCGTCCGGGCGGCGCCGCAGCTCGCGGACGGTCGCGTTCACGCGCACCGTCCCGCCGGCCGCCTCGATGTCGGCGGCGATCAGCGGCGGCAGCCCGCCGAGCCCGCCGGGCAGGGTGGCGAACACGGGGCCGGGGTTCTTCGGCGCGGTGTCCCGGATGCCCTGGACGGCGTTGATCAGCGAGCGGTGGGCGCGCGCGGCGGCGGCGACGGCGGGCAGCGTGGCGTCGAACGACAGCCGCTCGGCGCGCCCGGCGTAGACGCCGCCGAGGAGCGGCTCGACGAGCCGGTCGACGACCTCGCGGCCCATCCGGGCGCCGATGTAGTCGGCCACCGAGACGTCGTCGCCGCGCCGCGTCTCGGGCATCACCAGGTCGAGGGGGACGCGGGCCAGCCCGGCCGGGGACAGCACCTGCGAGGCGGCGAGCGCCTTCAGGTCCGACGGGACGCCCATCACCTGGCCGGACGGGATGGGGCGGAGCGCGCCGCGGCTGAGGATGGCCGAGGAGGTCGTGCCCGGGTTCACCAGGTCGTCGCCGCGGCCGAGGTCGCGGACGAGGGCGAGGCCCTCGGGGCGGCGGGCGAGCATCGACTCGGCGCCCTCGTCGACCGGGATCCCGGCGATCTCGCTGACCCGGAGCTTGCCGCCGATCTGCGGAGAGCCCTCCAGCACGGTCACGCGGACGCCGGCGTGGGCGAGCGCGCGCGCGGCGGTGAGGCCCGCGATGCCGCCGCCGACGACGACGGCGTGAGAGGCGGGACGGGACGGGGTCATGCGTCCAGCCTTCCAGACGCTTCGCGAGGTCGCGCACCGGGGCGGCCGCAGCGGGGCGGCCGCGGCGCGGCGCGGTTTCTATCCCGGAGTGACAAGATCTCCAAGACCATGCCAGTAAATACTGGCGAACATGAACCTCTGGAGAGTTCCGCTCGCCGCCGCCGCGGCGGTCGTCATGGCCGCCGGCCCGACCGTCCCCGCCCCCGCCTCCGCCGCGACCCGCGGCGACTTCAAGCGGGTGTCCCTGCCGTTCTTCTGGCCCAGCAACTCCCTGCGCGACGTCGACGCCGCCTCGCCCGACAGCGTCTGGATCACCGGATCCCAGGGCGAGATCACCCTCCCCGGACCGATCCCGGGAACGGGCACCTCGATCCCCGGCAACCCGGTCGTGCGCCGCTGGCAGAACGGCGACTGGGTGGAGTACGACCTCCTGGGCCTGCCGGGCCACGGCGGGATCAACGACGTCGACGCGGTCGGCCCCGAGGACGTGTGGATCAACGGCACCGACTACGACGCGAAGAAGCCCTACGTGGCGCACTTCAGCGGTTCGGCGTTCAACCAGGTGGCGCTGCCCCCGGGCATCACCGCCGCGACGCTGCAGGCGGACGCGTCCGGCGTCTGGCTCAGCACGCTCACCGACGTGTACCGCTGGACCGGCGACATATGGACGGACAAGTGGACGCACGTCACCGCCTTCCCGGAGATCAGCCTCGACACGGGCTACATCCGGGCCGACGATGACATCTGGCGCCTCGGCACGACCTCCGAGTGGAGCACGACGTTCGTGGCGCAGCACTGGGACGGGCAGTCCTGGAAGAACGCCCCCATCCACGCGGACGGTCTCGGCGTCGGCTTCGGCTTCACCGACATGGTCGCCCTGTCCCCCACGGACGCCTGGGCCGTCGGTACGGACTACGGGACGTCACCGGCCTCGGCCGTCCTGATGCACTGGGACGGGACGGCCTGGACGAAGGCCGCGGTCCCCGCCGGGCTCAACGCGCTGACCAGGATCATCAAGGGCGTCGACGGGGACCTGTGGGCCCTCGGCCACAACCTGGACGAGCCCGCCAAGCCGGGCCTGCTCCACTACAGCGGCGGGACATGGTCGCGGGTGCCGACCACCGCCGTCCCGAACCGGACCAACATCTACGCGACGGCGCTGGCGGTCGTGCCCGGCACCGGCGCGCTCTGGACGCTCGGCACCGTCAACATCGGCGGCCCCGTCGTCCTCACCGACGGCTGACACGCCCGCAACGGCGGGCGCCGGGTCACGGCCGCGCGGGCACGGCCGCGCGGGGGCGGCCGTGACCCCGGTGTGCCCGGGCCGTGGCCGGATCGCGATGCCCGCGCCGGAACGGTGATCTGTACCACTCCGTCCAAGCGTCATGCTGAACGTCAGAAGCGTCAGGCAGGTCCCGTACGCACTGATCGTCCTTGTCCTGGCCGGGGTGCTGGGCGCGACGCTCGCGGCGTGCGGCGGCGGAGGATCCTCGGATTCGGGAGAGCGGAGCACGGCGGGCGGCGCCGCCGCCCCCGCGGCCACGCCGGGCGGGGACCAGGCCCAGCGGAAGCAGGCGGCCGGCGGGTCCGGCTCCGGAAGGGACGGGGGCGCGACGGCGCAGCCGCCGCTGCCGAGCGGCCGGGCCGTCGTCTACACCGCGGACCTCCGGATCCGCGCCGAGGACGTGGACGCGTCCGCGACCAGGGCCAAGCAGATGGCGAGCGCGGCGGGCGGGTACGTCGAGCACGAGTCCGGGTCGAGCGACCCGCCCGGCTCGACGATCACGCTGAAGATCCCGTCCGACCGGTACGCCGGCGTGCTGGACCAGTTGTCCCGGCAACTCGGCACCAAGCTGTCGCTGAGCCAGCAGGCCGACGACGTGACCGGCGAGGTCGCCGACGTCGACAGCCGGGTCCGGTCCGCGAAGGCCGCGCTCGCGTCGTTCCGCAAGCTGTTGGACAAGGCGACGACGGTCGGCGAGATCATCGACGTCGAGCAGGAGATCTCCTCGCGGGAGGCGGACCTGGAGTCGCTGCAGGCCCGCCAGAAGGCGCTCGCGCAGAGCACCCAGTACGCGACCGTGACGGTCACGCTGGAGGCGACGGCCAAGCCCGCGCGGCGGCACGAGGACCGCGGCGGGTTCGTCGGCGCGCTCGGCGACGGCTGGCACGCCTTCACCGGGTTCCTCGGCGGCGTCGCCGTCGTGTTCGGCTGGCTGCTGCCGTTCCTGGTCACGGCCGCGATCATCGTCGCGCCGGTCGTGGCCTACCGGAACCGCCGCCGCGGCCGCGGGACCGCAGAACCGGACCCCGGCACCGAAACCGGCGAGGAGCAGCCCGTCGCGGTGGGCGCGGGCGATCCCGGCGGCGAGCCGGTCCGCCAGGACCCGCCGCCGCCCCAGTAGCCCGTCAGTGCTCGGAGCTCGCCTCGTGGACGAGGTCGACGAGGCGGGCCAGCACGTCCGGGTCCGTCGACGGCAGCACCCCGTGGCCGAGGTTGAAGACGTGCCCCTCGGCCGTCCGTCCCCGGGCCAGCACGTCCAGCGCCCGCCGCTCGACCGTCTCCCACGGCGCGAACAGCACCGCCGGGTCGAGGTTGCCCTGCAGCGCCTTGCCCGGCTCGACGCGGCGGACCGCCTCGTCCAGCGGGACGCGCCAGTCGACCCCGACCACGTCCGCGCCCGCCTCGCCCATCAGCCCGAGCAGCTCGCCGGTGCCGACGCCGAAGTGGATGCGCGGGACGCCGAGCGCCTCGATCTCGGCGAAGATCCGGCGGGTGTGCGGCAGCACCGAGGCGCGGTAGTCCTCCGGCGCGACCGAGCCGACCCAGGAGTCGAACACCTGGATCGCGCTCGCGCCCGCCGCGATCTGCACCTTCAGGAACGCGATCGTGATGTCGGCGAGCCGGCCCATGAGCCGGTCCCACAGCTCGGGCTCGCCGTACATCATGGCCTTGGTGCGCTCCTGGTTCTTCGACGGCCCGCCCTCGATGAGGTAGGACGCGAGCGTGAACGGGGCGCCCGCGAAGCCGATCAGCGGCGTGGCCCCGAGCTCGCCGACCAGCCCCTGGACGGCCTCGGTGACGTAGGGCACGTCGCCGGGCTCCAGCGGGCGCAGCGCCTCCAGGCCCGCGGCGTCCCGGATCGGGTCGGCGATGACCGGGCCGACGCCGGGCTTGATGTCGAGGTCGATCCCGATCGCCTTCAGCGGCACCACGATGTCGCTGAAGAAGATCGCCGCGTCCACGGCGTACCGGCGCATCGGCTGCATCGTGATCTCCACGATCATGTCGGCGCGGGCGCACGCCTCCAGCATCGGCACGCCCTCGCGGAGCCGCAGATACTCTGGCAGCGCGCGGCCCGCCTGGCGCATGAACCACACGGGGGTGCGCGGCACGGGCCGGCGGCGGCACGCGAGCAGGAACGGGCTCTCCGCGAGCGGACCGGAGTTGTCAGCCGGGTTCGCAGCGGTGTCGTTGGGGCGGGCGGCGTCAGCGGTCACGTTGTGATGGTCCCACGAGAACGCGTACCGGGCGCACCGGGGTGACACCGAAGTGACGGCGGTGACCCACGAAGTTCCGGACACGCCGAGCGAAGTCCCGCATTCTGTCACCGGCGCGTGCGAACGTGATGCGTGTCATAGCCGAGGGAGGTTCCCCCTTGCACTGCTCCACCTGCGGTGATGAACGTGTGTTCGAGCAGCCGCCGTGCTCCGACGGGCACGGCGCGGAGTGCCCCGAGCGGGTCTGCGTCGAGTGCGGAGCGGCCGTCCTGGTCGACCCGCCGCTGACGTCCCCCGGCCCCGCGCACGGCGCGCCCCCCGGCCGGCCCGCCGCCGCGTCCCCGCGGGACCCGGCTCCGGCGTCCCCCGGCGGGACGGGCCCCAGACGCGCCGGCTCCTCGCCGGCCGCATCCGCGCGGGCCGTGGCCTGAACGCCGCGGCCCCCGAGACGAAACCCACTGTGCTGTGCCTGCATCCCCTCCGTTCCCTCCCGTCGCGCGCGGCGGCACCCCGTCCCGGCACCACCGACACGAGTCCCGCCCCCGCACCCAGGCCGGTCCGCCCATGAACCCTCCCGCCTTCCAGCGGGCCCTCGACACGCTGCGCGAGATCCTGGACGGCCCGGGCCCCCGGCCCGAGCTCGACCTGGAGGACATGCCCGCCCCGCAGAGCCTGGCCCCGTACGCCGCGGCCCTGTCCGGGTCGGTCTACCGCGACGACGACACCGAGGTCGCGATGGGCCGGCTGATCGTGCTCTACGACCCGGACGGCGCCAAGGGCTGGACGAACGGGTTCCGCGTCGTCGCCTACATCCGCGCCGACCTCGAACCCGACATCGCCGCCGACGAGCTGATCGGCTCCGTCGCCTGGGACTGGCTGCTCGAGGCGCTGGAGCCGGCCGGCTACGCGGGCGTGTCCGGGACGATCACCCGCGCGGTGTCGGAGAGCTTCGGCGACAAGCGGGACGAGCCGTCCACGACCGAGCTGGAGCTGCGCGCCTCCTGGTCCCCGACCGGCGACGATCTGGCCGGGCACGTCGCGGCGTGGTGCGAGGTGATGTGCACCACCGCGGGCCTGCCCCCGGCGGGCGTCGCCGCGTTCCCGGACAGGCCCCGCGGCACGGGATCCTGAGTCCCCGGGGCCGGCCGGAGGGCGTCCCTTCAGGGGAGACTCCGGCCGCGTTGGAGCCGGCGGGGGGCGCGGGGGGTCGTCCCTCCTCGGGAGGTACCGAGAGCGACGTACGGTAGGGGACGTGAGCACAGCGTCCGGAACCGAGGCGGCGGGGGAGAACACGGGAAAAGTGGGAGTGTCCGAAACGCGTGCCACCGGTCCCGACCGGGACTCCGGTGGCGAGGAGGCCGCCGCACGGCCGGCGGGCGCGAAGAAGGCGGCCGGGCCGGGCAAGGCGGTGCCCGCCGAGTCCGGTGCGGCCGAGGAGCAGTCCGGCGCGGGCGGCAGGGCCGGCGCGGTGATGCCGGGCCCCGCGTCCGGCGCCACGACGGCGCCCGGCGCGAACGCCGTGAACGCCGCCGGTGCCGTGAACGCCGCCGGTGCCGCGGGCGGTAACGGCGCCGGAGACGAGGCCGCCGGCGAGAAGGCGGCCGGCGACGAGCGGCCCCCGCCCGTGCTGCTGCTGGAACCGCGCGAGGGCGTCCCCCCGGTCGTGGTCGACGCCGCCGAGCTGGAACGCGTCATCGCCGCGTTCGCCGCGGGCACCGGCCCGGTCGCCGTCGACGCCGAGCGGGCGTCCGGCTACCGGTACGGGCAGCGCGCCTACCTGATCCAGCTGCGCCGCGCGGGTGCCGGCACCGCGCTGATCGACCCGATCGCCTGCCCCGACCTGTCCGCGCTGGACGCGGCGCTCGCCGGCACCGAGATGGTGCTGCACGCCGCCAACCAGGACCTGCCGTGCCTGGCGGAGGTCGGGCTCGTCCCGAAGCGGCTGTTCGACACCGAGCTGGCCGGGCGGCTGCTCGGCTACCCGCGGGTCGGCCTCGGCTCCATGGTCGAGAACGTGCTGGGCTTCCTGCTGGAGAAGGGCCACTCCGCCGCCGACTGGTCCACCCGCCCCCTCCCCGAGGACTGGCTGCGCTACGCGGCGCTGGACGTCGAGCTGCTGGTGGAGCTGCGCGACGCGCTGGAGGCCGAGCTGCGCGAGGCCGGGAAGCTGGAGTGGGCGCTGGAGGAGTTCGAGGCGATCCTGACGACGCCGCCGAAGCCGCCGCGCCCCGACCCGTGGCGCCGCACGTCCGGGATCCACCGGGTGCGCAACCGGCGCGCCCTCGCGACCGTCCGCGAGGTGTGGGAGGCCCGCGACAAGATCGCCCGCGAGCGGGACCTGTCCCCCGGCCGGGTGCTGCAGGACGCGGCGATCGTCGAGCTGGCGCTGAACCCGCCGAAGACCCCCGCCGAGCTGCAGGCGCTGCCGACCATGCGGGGGCGCGGCGCCCGCCGGCACCAGTCGGCGTGGCTGCGCGCGGTGTCGCGGGCCCGCGCGGTGCCCGACCGGCAGCTGCCCGAGGCGAACCTGCCCGGCGACGGGCCGCCGCCCGCGCACCGCTGGGCCGACCGCGACCCCGAGGCCGCCAAGCGGCTGACCGCCGCCCGCGCCGTCGTCGCCGCGCTCGCCGACGAGCACTCGATGCCGTCGGAGAACCTGATCCAGCCCGACTTCGTCCGGCGGCTCGCGTGGACGCCGCCGGAGGAGCCGTCGGCGTCGGCGATCGGCGCGGCGCTGCGCGCGCTGGGCGCGCGCCGCTGGCAGGTCGAGCTGACGGCGCAGCCGATCGCGCGCGCGTTCCTGCGGCTCGACTTCCCGCAGTGACCGCCGCCGCCGTGGTGCGCCGCCGCATGTGAGGCGCGTCTCGTCGGGCGAGGTGAGGCGATCGGGTCTTGCGGGGGGCGCCGCCGAGGCACACACTGGCTTAGGTTAGCTTTGCCTAAACCATTCGTGCGTCTCGAGGAGGGCAGCGATGCTCCTGGGCAACTTCCTCATCGGAATGCGTGAGGGGCTGGAGGCCGCCCTGGTCGTCAGCATCCTCATCGCCTATCTGGTGAAGACCGGCAACCGCCGGGCCCTCGTCCCCGTCTGGACGGGCATCGCGATCGCGGTCGCGCTCGCCGTCGGGTTCGGCATCGCGCTCACCGCGGCGTCCTCGGAGATGCAGTTCAAGACGCAGGAGCTGTTCGGCGGCGTGCTGTCGATCGTCGCGGTCGGCCTCGTCACCTGGATGGTCTTCTGGATGCGCAAGACCGCCCGGTTCATGAAGTCGGAGCTGGAGGGCAAGCTCGAGGGCGCGCTGAACGTCGGGCCGCTCGCGCTCGCCGCCGTCGCGCTGCTGTCGGTCGGCCGCGAGGGCATCGAGACCGTGCTGTTCCTGTGGACGAACATCCAGAGCTCGTCCGGCGGCTCCACCCAGCCGATCATCGGCGCGGCCCTCGGCCTGGTCGTCGCGATCGTGCTCGGCTACCTGCTCTACCGCGGCGGCCTCAAGATCAACCTGGGCCGGTTCTTCACCTGGACGGGCGGCGCGCTGATCGTCGTCGCGGCGGGCGTGTTCGGCTACGGCTTCCACGACCTGCAGGAGGCCGACGTGCTGCCCGGCCTGAACGCGGTCGCGATCGAGCCGCACCTGTTCTTCGACAAGCTCGGCACCCCCGGCGACTGGCTGCAGACCGTCCTGCAGGGCGTCCTGAACGTCACCCCGCAGATCACCTGGCTGCAGCTGATCATGTGGGCGGTGTACCTGGTGCCGGTGATGGCGCTGTTCCTGCGCAAGACCGGCCCGTCCCGGCCCGCGCCCGCCGCGAAGAAGACCGTCGAGCCCGCGCCGAGCTCCTGACGCCCGGCCCGGTCCCCGCTACAGGTCCGGGAGCGGGTCGCGGGGCAGGCTGTCGCGGGCGAAGATCTCGCTGTCGGCGGCGTTGACGACCGGGACGTACTCGTCGTCCACCTCGAACGCGGCGCCGGCGAACTCGAACGACGCGCCGCCGCCGGTCTCCACCGGGCCGATCCTCGTCCCGCGCGGGTAGGCGCCCCAGATGCTCTTCGGCGTGCTGCGGCCGAGCGCGCCGGTGGAGATCACGGCGACCTGGTCGTCGGTGACGACGAAGATGAAGCCCGCCCCGCCGCCGTAGGCCGTCGCGGGGAAGATGTAGCGGATCTCGCCGTCGGTACCGAGGAACTCGCGGCAACGCTCGCGCAGCGGACGTGGCACGGGCATGGCTGTGCGGGCACCTCCCGGGGAGGACGTCGTCGGTGCCCCCATCATGCACCGGTTCGCCGGACCAAGACCAGAGCCGGATCAAGGACGGCGGCGGAGCGGGATCGGCGCGCGGCGAGGGCGGCGGAGCGTCAGACCGCGGCCAGCGCGACCGTCGGCGACAGCCGCGCCGCCCGGACCGCCGGGTACAGGCCCGCGACGGTCCCGATCAGCAGCGTCGCGCCGAGCGCGCCGGCCGGCGCCCACGCCGGAAGCACCGGCGGCCAGCCCCTCGCCGCCGCGAACCCGGCGGTCACCGCGGCGCCGAGCAGCACGCCCGCCGCCCCGCCGGACGCCGACAGCAGCAGCGACTCGGCGAGGAACTGCGTCCGCACCTGGCCGCGGGTCGCGCCGAGCGAGCGGCGCAGCCCGATCTCGCGGCGCCGCTCCAGCACCGACACCACCATCGTGTTCGCCACCCCGACGCCGCCGACCAGCAGCGCCACCGCGCCGAGCCCGAGCAGCAGCCCGGTGAACGCGCCCGCCGCCTCCGCCTTCGCCCGCAGCGCGTCCGACGGCCGGGCGACGTCGACCTCCTCGGGGTGCTCGGGGTTCACCGTGCGGGCGAGGACGTCCCGGACGTCGTTCACCGCCGCGTCCGCCGACCGCTCGTAGATCGTCGTCGGGTGCCCGTCGAAGCCGAGGTAGCGCTCCGCCGCGTCCCAGCCGACGAGCGCGGACCGGTCGATCTCCGGCGCGAGCTCCGCCGGCCGCAGCACGCCCAGCACCGTGAACCAGCGGCCGCCGGCGAACACCCGGCCGCCCGCCCGGTCCACGCCGAGCCGCCGCGCCGCCTCCGACCCGAGCACCATGCCGGGATACCGTCCGGTCGCCGCGTTCAGCCACCGGCCGCTCGCCGTGCCGGTCCCGAGCGTCGCGAGGAGGTCCGGCGAGGCCGCCTGCACCGCGATGCCCTGCGTGACCTCCACCGGGATCCGGTCGGTGCGGCGGACCGTCGCGTCCACCGACCCGGTCGCGCCGACGCCGGTCACCGGGCCGATCCGGCGCACCATCTCCGGCGCCGTCTCCGGCAGCTCCGCCTGGTCGCCGAACAGGGTGCTGCCCGGCTTCGCCGTCAGCAGGTTCGTGCCGAGCCGGTCCAGCCGCCGCAGCAGGTCCTCCTTGCTCGACGACGAGATCCCGATGACCGCGACCATCGTCGCGATCCCGATCGCGATGCCGAGCGCCGACAGCACCGCGCGCGCCGGACGCGTCCGCAGCCCCGCGAGCCCGGTCCGGACGACGTCCCGCGGCCCGAGCCGCGCCGGGACGAGCCCGCTCACCGGCTCCTCGCCCCCGCCCGCTCGTCCGCGACGACCAGCCCGTCCCGGACCCGGACCCGGCGCGGCGCGCGGGCCGCGACATCCAGGTCGTGCGTGATGATCGCGACGGTGGTGCCGGCCCGGTTCAGCTCGTCCAGCAGCGCCAGCACCCCGGACCCGGCCGCCGTGTCGAGGTTGCCGGTCGGCTCGTCGGCCAGCAGCAGGTCCGGATCGCCCGCGACGGCGCGCGCCACCGCGACCCGCTGCTGCTCGCCGCCCGACAGCTGGTGCGGACGGTGCCCGGCCCGGCCGCCGAGCCCCACCCGGTCCAGCGCCTCCCGCGCGCGCTTGCGCCGCTCCTTCAGGCCCGCGCCGCTGTACAGCAGCCCGTCGGCCACGTTGTCGAGGGCGCTGACGCCCGGCGCGAGATGGAACTGCTGGAAGACGAAACCGATGTGCCGCGCCCGCAGCGCCGACAGCTCCCGGTCGCTCAGCCCCGCCACGTCGTGGCCCGCGACGCGGACCCGGCCCGCCGTCGGCCGGTCCAGCGTCCCGACCATGTGCAGCAGCGTCGACTTCCCCGACCCGGACGGCCCGACGATCGCCACCAGCTCCCCCGTCCCGATCACCAGGTCCACGCCGCGCAGCGCCGCGACGCTCCCGTACTCCTTCGTCACCCCGGCCAGCTCCACGATGGCGTCGCCGGCCGCGCCGTCTCCGAGCCTCATTCCGCCGGCACCCCCACCGCGACGCCCTCCCGGATCCCGGCGCCCTCCACCTCGACCCGGCCGCCGCCGAACGACCCCGTCCGCACCGGGACGAGCCGCCGCCGCGCCCCGTCCACGACCTCCAGCCCGAAGCCGCCCTCCTTGAGCGCCAGCAGCGCCTCCACCGGCACCGACAGCACGTCCTTCCGCCGCTCGCTCTCCAGCTCGACGCTGACCGGCGCCTCGTCCAGCCGGCCCGTCCCCTTGCCGCTCAGCGACACGTCGACGCCCACCGTGGTCTTCTGGTCCTGCCCCGCCCCGGTCGTCTCGGCGACGCTGCCGACCTCGCTGACCGTTCCGTCCACGGTCGTCCCGCCGGGCAGCTCGACCCGCACCTTCTCCCCTTCGCGTGCCATGTCCTGCTTGTCGGCGTCCAGGTCGATGTGGACGACCCGCCGCGTCCCCGCCACCGTCAGCACCGGCTGCCCCTGCACGGCCCGCTTCCCCTCCGGCGCCTTCACCTCCTTCACCTTCACCGCGCCCGCCAGGAACACCACCTGCCCCGGCGAGACCGTCCCCGTCCGCTCGAGTCCGCGGTCGTCCTGCCACTCCTCCACCGCGGCCTCGGTCGCGCCGGTGAACGCGTCGTCCACGGTCATCCCGCCGTAGCCGAGGGCCCGCAGGTTCTCCTCCAACTCCCGGACGTCCTTGCCCGAGTCGCCGTCCTTGAGGACCCGGTACATCGGCACGCCCCCGTACATCAGCGTGACCGGATCACCCGCGATCTTCAGCAGCGTCCCGCCCCTCCTGACCGTCGCGCCCTGCGCCGGCGCCCACGTCACGACCCCGGACGCCCCCGCCCACACCTCGCGCTCGTCGCCGTAGGTGAGCTTCCCGTCCACCTTCTCGGTGTCCACCAGGTCGCCCCTGGTCACGGTCGCCGTGCCGAGCCGCGTCGCGGGCGGCTCCGCGCCCTTCCCGTCGCCCGACGTCCAGGCGAGCACTCCCCCACCCGCCGCCACCACCACGGCGGCGACTCCGCCCGCCGCCACGGCGCGCCTCACTTCCCGGCTCCGGGCGCGAGGGCCTTGCACGCCTCCCGCGCCTTGTTCACGGTCTCCGGATCCGTCTTCCCCGCCGGGATCTGGATCGTCCCGTCGGGGTCCGGGTCCTTCATGTCGATCCCGTGCTCCCGCATGCACTGCGCGAACTTCACGTACTGGTCCCGCACCTTCGGGTCCTTCAGATCGGGCAGCTTCCCGCCGGCCTGCAGCCACGACTGGCATTTCTTCAGCGCGGCCTGCAGTTTCTCCTTCCCGACCCCTTTCCCGATCCGCATCGTCTCGGCGTGCCCGCTGCCCGGGTCCGGAACGTCCACGCCGTTCTGCCGCATGCACTGCGCGAACTTCAACTGCGCGTCCTCCGGACTCAGCGACCGGCTCGGCGACGCCGACGCCTTCGCCGCCGTCCCGCCGACGCTCGCGACCCCGTCCCCGCCGTCACCGCCCCCGCACGCCGCCGCCCCGGCCAGCACGACCCCGGCCACCACGACCGCCCGAACCCGATTCCCCATGTCTCCCTTCCCGCCGAACCCCACGGCCCAGCGCCCCCACCGAACCCACCCCCGCGTTAAACGTGCATTAGCCGCACTCGCTCTGACGGGATCGGACCAAGTCGGGGGACGTCGCCGGACGAGCCTCTCACCAGCAGAAACGTCCGGAGGAGTCGCGGCGAGTCAGAGCACGTCGAGCCACATTGGCTCCCCGCTCTGGCTCCCCTGGCTCCCCGGGCAGACAGGAGGCGATCTCGCGTCCCTCCAGATCATCGAAGCCACAATGACCGTCGCCCTGGACGGCAAGACGATCGCCACCGGCACCCGCACCGATTGCGGATGGCACGTCACCACATGGCCGCGCCCACTCGACCGGAACGCGGCGATCACGGCCCTGATGCTCGCCGAACGCCTCATCACCCACGGCGAGGAGGACCCATGCGTGATCGAGTGGCGGAGGGAGCTTGGCCGTGGCTGACCGCCTCATCCGCATCACGACCGCGCTCGCCGTGGTGGCGGTAGCCGCCGTGGCAGCCGTGATCTCGTACCGGCACGCTTACGAACTCGTCCACTCCCACGGCGAGTCCGGTCCCACGGCCCGCCTCGTCCCCTTCACCGTGGATGGCCTCATCTGGGCCGCGTCCATGGTGATCCTGGACGCAAGCCGCCGGCGGCAACCCGCACCACCATTGGCGAAGTGGAGCCTCGCCGTGGGCATTGTGGCGACGGTAGGCGCCAACGTGGCGCACGGCACGTCCCACGGCGCCATAGGCGCGGTAGTCAGCGCATGGCCGGCGCTCGCCCTCGTGGGGAGCTTCGAACTCCTGATGACCCTCACTCGTAGCGCTGCACGCGGTGACCTCGTCCGGGACGAGGAACGCACCGCGCCGGAACATCCGCGCACCGAAGTGGAGCAGACGACGGAACAGGCGGTGTTGGACGAGTACAGGGCGAGCTTGCAGGGCCCTGGCCGTCCGGTCTCCCAGCGCTACCTTGCCGAGAAGTACGGCATCGACCGCCGCAAGGTAAAGCAGATCATCACCAACGCGGAGCAACCCGCCTCAGCGTGAACCATAGGAGCCCCGGTCGCACCCCAACTCGGGCTGTGACCGGGGCTCCTACGTGCCGCCAGCACCATTTGACCCCAGGACGGCGGGGCCAGGTCTTTGCAGCTCAAAGCAACTTTCGAGGATGTGTTCGAACTTCACTAAGAGGAGTCTTGTTCACCGTGCGGCGTCGCGTACTGCCCCCGCACGGTCCCCGATCTCGAGGTCCACAGTCCGGACTCTTCTTCGATGGCACCCCGCAGCTAGAAAGAAATCGGTTAGCATGTGAACGCGAACCGAGGAGGAAGTATGGCCAATAATTCAACCAGTCCAGAAGAATACGACTGGGAGAAACACATTACAGAAGCCAATGATTTAACGATTCGCCTTATCGGCTTTGTTAATAGAGCATTGAAGCGCGCAGAGTCGGCATATGACTTCAATCAAGCAGAAGAATTTGCTTCCAAGATTGCCAGCCTGCGCGAGATAAAGTCCATGCTGGAGAGTCTTGGCGGAGTAAGAGTGCTCAGCCTTTTTCCGCTGGAAGTCTTGCACAACATGCTCGATCTGCTATCTGAGGACGATTTCGACAAGGGTGTCCTTCAAGTTATAGAGTCGATTGATGAAATTTATTCATTAATAAAGCAGGGGATTGACAATGTCCCAGAAGTCCCCTTTGGCGACGATGACGACGCCACCATAGAAGCCTACAAAGTTATGGAGGATATTTCGGACAGAATTGAGTTGCGCAACGTCTTCCAACGTGCGGAAATGGCAGTTCAGGCCGCCGAGAAAGGTGCGAGACATGTGCAGGAAGTGGCAGGTGAAACGGGAAGTCTTGGCTTGGCGCATAATTATTCTCAATATGCGAAGCGCGAACAAAGGCAAGCGAATTTCCTAAGGTATACTGTCACCTTCCTTTCTATCGGAGTAACGGTCTTGGCATCTAGGTCACTGTCTTCCGTGAGCGATAAATTGACCTGGGTGGAGCTGGCGCGCCATCTTGCGCTAGCCGCGCCAGGAGTTGCACTTGCCGCTTATTTTGCTAGAGAGTCCAAAGATCACAGGGATCGGGCAAATTGGGCGGAGGCCATCGCCGTACAATTGAGGACGATCTTCGCATACACTGATTCTTTGGAGAAAGAGTTGCGGGATGAGATAAGGGGCGAATTTGGAAAGTGCATTTTTTACGGATCCGCTTCTTTCCACAATAGAAGTGTGCCACCTGTAGGCGACCCACTCGAAGAGTCAAACAATAAGCAAACTTCAAGTGGTGGACAGGTTGAAATCCTGAGATTACTTCTCGACACCGTTAGGGGAAATCCAAAGTAGAACTATAAGCTGGACGGTTCCGGAATGTCAGGTACCGGCCAGAGTGTGCAATCTCTCGTATGACTGCCCCGCCTCGACCGGCCCTCCAGTGTTGATGCTTCGCTCCTGCCGACCGGCATCGACCTGAAGCTGTCGCCAGCGCCTAAGCAGAGGCGTCAGGGTCAGGCGCCGAGTCGGCGGCGCGTGCCACCCGATTCTCGAACCGCCTTAATGATGTACGGACACTTGTATAGGCCGCCTCGCGCTAGAATACGAAATACGTTCTAGCTCATTGGAGAGGCTCCAGACCAGACCCGTTCGAAGCTCTCCAGATACGTACTCGCTAGGTCGCCGTCTTCTGCCCTCCGCACATGCAGAACGGGAGCGTGGGATGCGGCGATGCCGTAGGCGTGCGGGTTGATCAGAAGATCGTCATCGGCGCGGTAGATCGAGTTGTAGAGCACGGTGTCATGGAGCCGGATCTCAACGCCGTCCGCATCTCGCAGAGCCCGGTAGTGGACGAGGGCGTTGCGGATCTTCGCAGCCATCGACTCGCCAACGCCCTCGTCACTCCCACGCGCGGCAACACATCTCCCGTCCGGATCACCGAGCAAGATCTGCACGCGGGCGCCGCTTCGCGCCCTCTCCGCGAGCGTGCGCAAGATGTCCATGTCCTCGGCGATGAAGAGCCCCGCATACGCGAGGATCCCGATTTCGTCCCGCGCGTTCTGGAAGAGCTGTTGCCACACCGGACGAGGGACCGCCCATCGATGCGGGTACGTCGCCAGGACCTCGATCACCGGTGGATCGTGCGGACGGCGGAGGTAGCGAGTTGAGGCCATAGGTCCGCCTCGTCTCGTCCGACCAGTGCGGCGATGCGGTCACGGTGCCGCGCATAGGGCACCCGGCCGGCGAGCCACCGATGAACGGTCTTGGGATCCACGCCCACCCGTGCCGCAACGTCGGATTCCGCGAGGTGAGCGTCAGCAAGGGCACGCCGCAACAAGTCGTTCACCAGACCTCCCGGGGACGCAAGCGAGGACGACGCACTCAACGACGCTAACAGAAGACGTCCCAAGACGTCCCTAGATGCCGATAGAGAGGTCCCGAACCGGACGCGAGGCTCATAGGCACACCGCGAACACCACGTTCGCCTAGGACGACCTCACGCACGTCAGGGAGCCATCATGCGCACCGATCGGCCCTACCCGGCCGCCCCCACGCACACCGCCACCAACGCGGACTCGGATTCGGCCGACGAGGAACTCGCAAACCTGCGGAGGGACTTCACCGGTCACCGGATCTGGCGCGGCGTACGCAGCGACGGGAGTCTCGGGGATTGGGTCGCGAGCCTGCACGACCCGGCCGCCGGAGTCGACCCCACGGTGATCCAGTCCTCGCCCGCCGCGTTGCGTGAGGCACTCGTCAACGAGGCCGCACG
>NZ_JBEZJL010000042.1:0-87186 GCF_040651755.1 Actinomadura sp. NPDC048394
GGGCGCGGCCCGGGGCGCGCGGGGGGGCGGCGCCGCACCGCGGGCGGCGGCGGCGGGCCCCCGGGCGCCCCGCGGGGGGGGGGCCGCCCCCCCCCCCCCCCCCCCCCCCCGCCCCGTCCCGGTCAGGCGTCGCGGAAGTGGAGCAGCAGCCCGCCGATGAGGAGCGCCGCCGTCGCCCAGGCGGCGAGGACGCCGAGGCCCGCCCAGGGGGCGATCGGCAGGCCGCGCAGGCCGGTCGTCGCCTGGACGGCGAGCCCGGCCGTCATCGGCGACAGCCGCTCCAGATGCCGGGCCAGGCGGGAGCCGCCGAGCACGGTGGTGAGGAGCGGCAGGAGGTAGAGCAGGCCGAGGACGGTCCCGATCGCCGCCGCGGCGTCGCGCACGGCGGCCGCGACGCCCAGGCTGAGCAGGGCGATCAGCCCGAGGTAGAGGACCGTCCCGGCGGCGGCGCGCAGCACGGCCCCGTCGTCCGGCGACAGCGGCGGACGGCCGTGCGCGGCGGTGAACCCGTGGCCGGGCAGGACGAGCCGTCCGGCGAGCAGGGAGCCCAGCACGGCGGGGACGCCCGCCGCCAGCGTCGCGCCGGTGACGGTGACGGCCTTGGCGGCGAGGACGCCGGTCCGGCGGGGCATGGCGGTGAGCGTGACGCGGATCAGGCCGCTGCCGTACTCGCCGCTGACCGCGGCGACGGCGAGGACGGCGACGATCGCCTGCCCGAGGTAGACCCCGGCCAGGCTCGTGCGGGCGGGATCCAGCCCGCAGCCCGCGGACGGGCACCGGGCCACCGCGTCCGCGACGAGCCCCAGCGCCACGGTCACGACGATGACGGCGAGCAGCAGCCAGAACGTGCTGGGCACCGTGCGCAGCTTCGTCCACTCCGCGTGCAGCGCTTCCCGCATGCTCACGCGTCCCTCCTGCGGAGCAGGACGGCGGCCAGCCCGAGGGCGAGCACGGTGTAGCCGCACAGCACGGCGAATCCGGCCCACGGCGGTAGCGGGAAGTAGCCGTTGCCCGGCGTGTAGGGGGCGCTCACCTGCGGGTAGCGCGGCGTGGTCTGCTGGACGGCGAAGGCCGCCGCCGGCGTGACCCGCAGCAGCCAGCCCGCGACCCCGGCGGGCAGCACCGACAGCGGGGACGCGAAGAAGTACGGCACGACCATCACGGTGACGACGGCGGTGACGGCGCCCGCGCCGTGCCGCAGGATCGTGCCCACCGCGAGGGCGAGGACGGCGGCGACGGCCAGGAGCGCCGCGGTCCCGGCGACCGCGCGGATCTCGGTGGGTGTGCCGACCGGCAGGACGAAGGCGCCGTTGGAGCGCAGCAGCCGCTCGCCGAGCAGGACCGCGGCGGTGCTCCCGGCGAGGCCGGCGGCGAAGGTCACCGAGCCGATCACGATCGCCTTCGCGGCCAGGACCCGGCCCCGCCCCGGGACGGCGGTGAAGGTGACCCGGAGCAGGCCCCGGCGGTGCTCGGCGGTCATGAAGAGCGCCGCGACGACGATCACCGCGATCAGGCCGCCGAACGCCCCG
Source organism: Actinomadura sp. NPDC048394 (assembly GCF_040651755.1). Taxonomy (NCBI): domain Bacteria; kingdom Bacillati; phylum Actinomycetota; class Actinomycetes; order Streptosporangiales; family Thermomonosporaceae; genus Actinomadura; species Actinomadura sp. NPDC048394. Next base: position 1,530 of record NZ_JBEZJL010000042.1, read on the forward strand.
AGGAGCGTCCGTTCGACGGCGACGCCGCCCCCGTCCACCGCGGGCACGTAGGGCGCGATGTCCCCCGACCCGGTCACGGTGACGGTGCCGGCGGCCTGACGGAACCCGGCGTCCGGCGACGGCCCGCCTCCCACCTGCGTACCGGTCCAGGCGCCGGGCGGCCACGCGCCGCGCAGGCCGATGTGGTCGAAGCGGGCGGTGGCCAGGGTGCGGGCGCCGCCCCCGCCCGACCCGCCGAGCGACTGCGCGGAGCCGCCCCGCGTAGAGCCGCCCTGCGCGGACGCCGGGGAGGTGGCGAACATCCCGGCCTGCACGGTCGGCGGCAACCTGTGCAGGTGCACCGTGCCCACCGCGCTCCAGCGAACGCCGTCGGCGGACTGGTAACCGGTGATGGCGTCACCGGATCGGACGAGCCGCAGCCACCGCGGCGACGCCGCCGCCGGGACGGCCCCAGGCGAGGCCTTGATGTCGCCGGTGTAGTCGTACTGCATCCGCACGCCGTGCCCGGCGGTGACGACCAGCGCCGCGTACACCGACCCAGGACGGGTGCCCGCCTTGACGATGAGCCCCGCCTTCGACCACGGCTGCAGACCGGCCGGCCCCCGCCCGCCGGTGAGCGACGCCATGCGGACGGTGATGTCTCCGTCGCCGTCCAGCGGCCGGTGCACGAAGGAGAACGCGTCGGTGACGGCCTTGCCGTCCGGCCCCACCGGGGCGGAGCAGCCCGTGCCGGGCACGTCCGCGCCGCCCGGTGCCGTCACGCCGCCGCACGAGCTGTGGTCGAGCAGCGCGATGCCCATGGTGACCAGCACCGCGACGATCATGCCGATCGTCCAGCCGCGGACGGTGCGGAACTTGGTCCACTCGGCTCGCAGCAGCGCCCCGAACCCCGCCCGGCCGGCCCGGACCCGGGGTTCGCGCGGCGTCGTCGTCGGGGCGGTCATCGCGTGCCCTCCCCGGCCGGCTCGCCGCGGTACTCGACCGCGTCCCGGGTCAATCCGAAGTACGCCTCCTCCAGCGTCGCGCGCTGCGCCGCCACCTCCGAGAACGGCACCGCGTTCGCGCCGAGCAGCGCGACGACGCGCTCGGCCGGCAGCCCGGAGACCGCCAGGGTGTCCGGCCCGGTCGCGGCGACGGTGGCGCCCGCGTCCACCAGCACGGCCGTGGCCAGCGGCGGGGCGAGGGTCCGCACGGCGACCCGCCCGGCGGACACCCGCGCGATCAGATCCGCCACGCCCGTGTCCGCGATGACCTTGCCCCGGCCGACGATCACCACGTGGTCGGCGGTGCCCTCCAGCTCGCTCATCAGGTGGCTGGACACCAGCACCGCCCGGCCCTCGTCGGCCAGCGCCCGCAGGAGCCCGCGCATCCAGACGATCCCCTCCGGGTCCATGCCGTTGAACGGTTCGTCCAGCAGCAGCACCGGCGGGTCGCCGAGCAGCGCCGCCGCGATCCCCAGCCGCTGGCGCATGCCGAGGGAGAACCCGCCCGCCCTGCGGCGCGCCGCCCGCTCCAGGCCGACCCGCCCGATCACCTCGTCGACCCGTCCGGCGGCCAAGCCCTGCGAGCGGGCCAGCCACAGCAGGTGGTTGCGGGCGCTGCGGCTCGGCTGGACGGCCGCCGCGTCCAGCAGCGACCCGACCCTGGTCAGCGGACGGCGCAGGCTCCGGTACGGCCGCCCGCCGATCAGCGCGGACCCCGCGTCGGGCGCGTCCAGGCCCACGATCACCCGCATCGTGGTGGACTTCCCGGCGCCGTTCGGGCCGACGAACCCGGTGACCCGGCCCGGGCGGACGGTGAACGTCATGCCGTCCAGCGCCGTCGCTGGCCCGAACCGTTTGCGCAGGCCGCTGACTTCGATGGTCGCCTGGCTCATGTGGCCGCCTTTCCGGGCTCGTGGACGTTGCGCTCCGGAAGCGGTTGTACGCGGGCGCCGGTATCAGCACGGTGCCCGCCGCTGAAACCCCGCTGATACCGGCGGCCTGGCATCGTCGGAGCCGCGCCGCGTACGCTCGCGCCGAGCCGGACCGGCCGCCCGCCGGGGAAGGACCACGGACCGATCATGAGAGTGCTGGTAGCCGAAGACGTCGAGGACCTGGCCACCGCCGTCGCCGCCGGGCTGCGCCGCGAGGGCATGGCGGTGGACGTCGCCCTCGACGGGCACGCCGCGCTCGACCGGCTCGCCTGCACCCGCTACGACGTCGTGGTGCTGGACCGGGACCTGCCCGGCGTGCACGGCGACGAGATCTGCCGGCGGCACGCGGCCGGCGGATCCGGGAGCCGGGTGCTGATGCTGACCGCGGCCGGCACGGTCCGGGACCGGGTGGAGGGCCTCGGCCTCGGCGCCGACGACTACCTCCCGAAGCCCTTCGACTTCGCCGAGCTCGTCGCGCGCGTCCGCGCCCTCGGCCGCCGCCCCGCGACCGCGCTGCCCCCGGTGCTCGAATGCGGCGACGTGACCTGCGACCCCGGCCGCCGGACCGCGTTCCGCGCCGGGCGGCGCCTCGAGCTCAGCCCGAAGGAGTTCGCGCTGCTGGAGTGCCTGCTCGGCGCCGCCGGCCGGGTCGTGCCCGCCGAGGAACTGCTGGAACGCGTCTGGGACGAGGCGGCCGACCCGTTCACCACCGCGGTCAAGCAGACCATGCGGCGGCTGCGGGCCAAGCTCGGCGACCCGCCCGTCATCCGCACCGTCCGCGAGGGCGGCTACCAGATCGGAGAGCCGTGATGCGCCCGCCCCGCTCGCCGCGCCTGCTGCGTCGGCCGCGCGTGCTCCGCCGGCCGCGCGTGCCGCGGCGGACGCTGCGGACCCAGCTCACGCTCCTCTACGCCGCCGTGTTCTGCACCTCCGCCGCCGCCCTCGCCGCCCTCGCGGTGATCTTCAAGCCGAACGTCCTCGTGGGCGGCGGCTGCACGGCTGCGCCGTCCGTTCCGCAGCCCCCTGAGCCCTGCGGCCGGCCCGCGCACGCGTCCGTCGCCGGCACCATCGCCCACGACGCGCGCCAGAACGTCGCGGGCCTCGTCATGGTCGCGGTCCTGGTCGTCCTCGCCCTCGGGGTCGGCCGGCTGATCGCCGGGCGCGTCCTGCGGCCGCTGCGCACGATCACCAGCACGGCGCGGGACATCTCGGCCCGCGACCTGCACCAGCGGCTGGCCCTCGACGGCCCCGGCGACGAGTTCCGGCAGCTCGGGGAGACCCTCGACGGCCTGTTCGAGCGGCTGGAGGCGGCGTTCCAGGCGCAGCGGAACTTCGTGGCCAACGCCTCGCACGAGCTGCGGACGCCGCTCGCCGCCGGCCGGACCGTCCTGCAGGTCGCGCTCGCCGAGCCGGACGCCACCGCGCAGACGCTGCGGTCGGCCTGCGAGAAGGCCCTCAAGTGGGGCGACCGGCAGGAGCGCCTCATCGAGTCGCTGCTCACCCTCGCCGGCAGCGAGCGCGGCATCGAACGCTGGGAGCCCTTCGACCTCGCCGGCATCGCGCGGAAGGCCATCGCGGACCACCGCGGCGAAGCCGAACGGCGCGGCGTCCGCATCGACGCCGCCCTCGAAGCCGCGCCGGCCGCCGGCGACCCCGCCCTGGCCGAGAGCTTGATGGCGAACCTGGTCGGCAACGCCGTCCGCCACAATGTCGACGGTGGCGCCGTCGAGATCGCGACCGCCGTGAAGGGCGGGCGGACCGTCGTGACGGTCGGCAACACCGGCCCGCTCGTCCCGCCGGACGAGGTCGACCGCCTCTTCCAGCCCTTCCAGCGGCTCGGCGTCCAGCGGGTCCGCCATGACGGCGGGCACGGGCTCGGCCTGGCGATCGTCCGCGCCATCGTCCGTGTCCACGGCGCCACCCTCACCCCCGAGCCCCGTCCCGAAGGCGGCTTGGACATCACGGTGGCCTTCCCGCCACGCCCCTGACCCGGCAGGCACGAGGAGCATGGACGCCGGCTCGCCATCCCCGCCCGGAGGGACGGCGAGCCGGCGTGGCGTGCCGAGGACCGCTCCAGGCGGTCCCGCCGGCCGAGGGGCCGGCTATGCGGGCAGGTCGGTGTAGGCCTTCGAGGCCAGGTACTGGTCGAAGACCACGGTGTTGGTGCCGGCCTTGGCGGGCAGCCCGGCCCGCCAGTCCACGATGCCGTTGAACAGGCCGCCGGGGCCGCAGCCGCTGGACTTCGGCACCGCGAAGGCGTTGTCGACGAGCTTCAGCTTGAACACCAGCGGGTCGGTGGAGACGTCGACGGGCGGGCTGCCGGAGATCGGCTGGTTGGGCGGAGGCGGGCTGGTGGTGCCGATCGTCAGGTTCAGGGTGATCGGGTCGTCCTTGGTGCCGATGGTGCACTGGTCGCCGACCAAGGGGTTCTGCACGCCGACCTTGAGCTTGAGCCGCAGCAGGGTGTCGGCGTCGACGTTGAACTCCGGGTCGGCGGCCAGCTCGGGCTTGGCGTTGACCTGCAGGACCGGCAGGACGTCGGTGCCGGGGACGCCGAGGATGCCGCCGGTGACGCGGATCGGGTCGCCCTTGAGCGGCACCGCGATCATCTTCTGCTCGAGCGTCGCGGGGTCGTAGCCGATCGCGTACGTCAGCCGGAGGGGCTTGTCGATCGTCTGGTCGATCGTGCCGATCTGCAGCCGCCCGCCCGCGATCACCGCGACGTTGCAGTTCCACCACGTCGGGTCCGCGCCGGCGGGCAGCGCGGGGCAGTCCTCGAACGTGAGCCCGGCGGGCAGGGGGTCGCGGACGGGGAGGGCGGGGGCGGCCGAGGCCGGGGCGGCGTGCGCGGTCAGGGCGATCGCGCCGGTCACCGCGCCCAGCGCCATCGCTGCGCGGCGCCGCACGGTCGTTGCTGTCATCGAAGCTCCAGGGTGAGATTCCGGGCCGGGTCTTGGGGCGGGGCAGGGCGGGGCGGGGCGGCCCGGGTCAGAGGTCGGTGTACGGCTTGTAGCTCACGTACTGGTTGAAGACCGCGGTGTTGTTGCCCGCGGCCGAAGGCACTCCGGCCTGGGAGTTCACGACCCAGTTGAGGGTTCCGCCCAGCCCGCAGCCGGAGGAGCCGGGGACGGCGAAGGAGTTGTCGACCATGGTCGCCTTGAACACCGGCGGGTCCGCCGACACGTCGACCGGGGTGCTGCCCGAGATCGGCCGGTTGGGCGGGGGCGGGCTGGTGGTACCGAAGATCAGGTGCAGCTTGATCGGGTCGCCGTTGGAGCCGATGGAGCAGTACGGGCCGAGGTTCGGGTTGATCACCTTGACCTTGAGGTTCAGCAGGACGTCGCCGTTCTGCAGGTCCATGAACCCGGCGTACTCGGGCTTGGCGTACACGGCGGTGAAGATGGGGTCGCCGAAGATGCCCGGCCGGACGAGCATCTTGTCGGCCTGGAAGCCGCCGACGATGACCTTCTGCTCCAGCGTCACGGGATCGAAGCCGACCGCGTAGGTCAGCGTGATGGGCGAGGTGATCGCCTGGTCCAGCCTTCCGAGCTTGAACTGCCCGCCGGTGATGATCGCGACGTTGCAGTTCCACCAGGTGGGGTCGGCGCCGGACGGCAGCGCCGGGCACTTGGCGAAGCTGAAGGCCGGGACCGTCTCCGCCGAGGCGGACGGGGTGAGGGCGGCACCGGACAGTGCGGTGCCGGCGGCGAGGGCCAGCGAAGCCAGGCTGCTGCGGCCACGGTGGAACAGGGATCGCACAGCGTTCTCCAGGGGGTGGGGACGGCGAGGAAGGAAGCCCCGTCGCAGCGGGCGGGCCGGTCGACGGGGAAGCGGGGATTCGGAGGGGCGGGGCCGCCGTTCGAGCCCGGGCGGCCCCGCCTGATCAGGGCGGGGACGGTGTGCCCCGCGCGTGGATGAGACGACCGGGTCGGGGTCGGCCGGCTCGGGAACGCCGGGTCAGGGACGCCGGCTCAGGGACGCCGGGTCACGGACGTCGGGTCACGGACGTCGGCTCGGGGACGCCGTGCCGGTTCCGGGACGCCGTGCCGGGTCAGGGCGCGATCGTGAGGTCGGCGCCGCCGGGCTCGGTGAGCACCTGGAACTTGCCGTTGCCCGAGACGGCGGCCGGGCAGCCCGCGGTGTTCTCCGGGTTGGAGATCTTCTGCAGCTGCTGGCCCGTCAGCTGTCCCTGCGAGTGCGGGTTGCCGGTGTCGGGCCGGTTCGGGTTGGTGCTGTTGAACAGGTCGATGGTCAGGGGCGTCGTCGTGGTGAGCCCGTAGTGGCAGGTCTCGGTGCGGCCCAGGTTCGTCAGGTGCAGCACCGCCCTGACGTCCACGCTGCTGTTGGGCGCGTTGATCGTCAGGTAGCCGTCGCGGTTGTTGGTGTGGGCGGCGTCGTAGTGCGCCGAGGCGCCGCTGTACGGCAGGTTGTTCACGGTGTAGGTGTCGCTGCCGCCGTAGTTGTTGGTGCAGCTGGTCAGCGAGGCGCTCTTGAGCTGCCCGCCGGACCCGTCGGAGACCACGGAGGCGACCAGGCTGACGGCGTTGCAGGTGCTGGTGATCAGCCCGATGCCCGGGCCGTTGCCCGAGAACTTGGTGGGCGTGATGTTGGTGACCTTGACGTCGCCGTTGTAGGGCGCGCCGCCGGAGCTGATCGTGGTGGCCAGCGCGGCGGACGCGCCGGCGATCAGCAGCGCGCTCGCCCCCAGCGCGGGGAGGGCGATCTTGAACGGTTTCCGCACCTTTCCTGTCCTTTCGATCGGGGGTGGGAAGGACCCCCGAAAGGAAACATAAACTGCGTCGTTTCTCAAGAACGACGCCGTACCCAGAACGTGAAGGGCTTTATTTCGGGCCGCCTGGAGGCATCGGTCCAGCGACCGAAAAGCGTGCACGGTGCGTAGCGAAAAGGAGGCATCTCCAATGCGCTGCGTCACGAAGCGGAGGCGCGCGTGACCCACCTCACACGGCCTCATCCGAGGGCTCGGCGATTTACGGACGCGGGTGCGGCATGGCCGTATCCGGCCATCCCCTTTCGCTCACAAAAGTGACAACCCGGCTCAGTGGTCCGCGGATGGCGGATGGGGGATCGCGAACACGTTGACCAATGCTTCCCGCAGGCCGGGCAGCGTGTGCGCCTCGCCCCGGTTCACCCGGTCGAAGATGACCTCGTGCATCCCGCCGACGGCGACTTCGGCGGTCAGTTCGGGTTCGGGGTAGTCCGGGACCTGGGCCCGCAGGTGCTCCACCATCATCGCGCTGAACAGCCGTTTGACCCGGTCCCTGCGCTCCACGGCCTCCGGGCCGGCCGCCAGCACCTCGACGACGCACATCCGCGCGGCCAGCGGCTCGTCCGCGATGAACTGCAGGAAGGCCCCCAGGCCGGCGTGCAGCCGGTCCGCCAGCGGCGCGTCCGCGTCGACGCTGCCGACCACCAATTCCAGGACCCGGTCCGTGACCGAGTCGTAGGCGGCCAGAAAGGCCTCTTCCTTGCTTTTGAAATTCTCGTAGAACGTCTTCTTGGAAACCGCGGACCTGCCGACGATGGTGTCGATGGTGAGCTGCGCGTAACCGTCCGATCCGACGGCTTCGATGACCGCCTGCAGAATGCGCGCCCGCTGATTGCTGGCCACATAGTCGCGGGACAGCCGGTGCCGTCCGGACGGCAGTCGCCCACCGCCGTGACCTTGGTGTTCACCGTCGAGCTTCTTCATGACCCGCCGCCATTCCGATTCCCTGGGACCCGCGGTCCACCCACGATTCTACGGTGGGTTCCAATCGGCGAAAGGACGGCTGCGGCGCGGCCGCCTCGATGGTCAGCGACGGGCGCCGGGCGGGGTGAGGATCGACTGCACGGTCGCGGTCACGACCTGGGCGGTCTCGTCGGGCTTCAGGCGTCCGGCGCGGTTCTCCTCGGCGGCCCCTTGCAGGACGTAATGCACGACGTTGACCAGCCATGCGATCGGCAGATCGGTGCGGAAGACGCCCTCGTCCTGCCCGCGTCGGATGAGCTCCTCCACTCGCTGGGCGGGGGCGGCGTGCTGCGCGCGGATGCGTTCGGCGGGGAGGACGCCCTGAGCGGCCGTCAGGAGCGCGGCGGACTCGGCGACGAGGGTCCAGCTGGAGCCGAGCAGCCGGCCGAGGGCGTCTCGCGCGTCGCCCGTCAGGTCGACGGCCGACAGGGCCTCGTCGCCGGCGCGCAGCGCGTCGGCCAGAGCGGCCTCGACCAGGTCGGCGCGGGTGCGGAAGTGGCCGTAGAGCGTCATCCGGCCGACCCCGGCGGCCTTGGCGATGTCGTCGATCCCGGCGTTCGGGTCGCCGCTGAGCCGCTCGCGGGCCGCGGTGACGATGCGGGCGATGCTGCGCTCGGCGTCTGCACGGCGACGCGGACCGGCGGCGGAAGGCATCTCCGCATCCTAACTCGTACTGAGACATACGTGTTACGCTCCCCTCGTGTAACTCGTACTCAGGCATACGAATTAGGGGAGGGCTCTGATGACACAGGAGGTCCGGGGCACGCCGGCGCAGGCAGGGACGGCCCATCCACGGCGATGGCGCATCCTGGGATTCCTCGGCGTGGCCCAGCTGATGCTGATCCTCGACGTCACCGTCGTCGCCATCGCGCTGCCGCACATCGAGACCGACCTCGGGCTGAGCCGCCAGGCCGTGACCTGGACGGTCAGCGCCTACACGCTCGCCTTCGGCGGCCTGATGCTGCTCGGCGGGCGCGCCGCCGACCTGCTCGGGGCCAGGAGGGTCGTCCTCGCCGGGCTGCTGGTCTTCACGGCGGCGTCCCTCACGACCGGCCTCGCCGGATCGGCCGGCGTGCTGCTCGGCGGCCGCATCGCGCAGGGCGTCGGCGCGGCGATGCTGTCCCCGTCGGCGCTGTCGCTCGTGGTGAGCATGTTCGACGGCGACGAGCGGAACAAGGCGCTGGGCGTCTGGTCCGCGCTCGGCGGGGGCGGCGCCGCCCTCGGCGTGCTGCTCGGCGGCCTGCTCACCGCGGGTCCCGGCTGGCCGTGGGTGTTCTTCGTCAACGTGCCCGTCGGACTGGTGATCCTCGTCGCGCTCACCCGGATGCTGCCCCGGCGGCACGCGGTCGCGCCCCGGCCCCGGCTCGACGTGCTCGGAGCGGTGCTGGTCACCGCCTCGTCCAGCGTCCTGATCTACGCGGTCAACCGCGCCGGCGACCACGGCTGGGCCACCGCCGCGACCGGCGGGCTGGTGCTCGCGGCCGCCGCCGGCTACCTGGCGTTCGCGGTGCGGCAGAAGACCGCCGCGTCGCCGATGATGGACGTCGTCCTGCTGGTGCGGCGGCCGGTCGCCACCGGCACGTTCCTCATCGCGATGGCGACCGCCCTGATGATCGCGGTCTTCTTCCTCGGCACGTTCTACTTCCAGCACGGCCGGGGCTACGGCGCCCTGCGCACCGGGCTGCTGTTCCTCCCGGTCGCGGGCGCGACGATGCTGGGCGCGAACCTCACCGGACGGGCGATCGCCAGGGCGGGCGCCCGCCTGCTCGGCGTGGCCGGGCTGCTCACCACCGCCGTCGGTATGGCCCTGCCCGCCCTGTCGATGCGTCCCGCGACCGTGGTGGTCGGCATCGCGATCGCGGGCGCCGGCACCGGCGCCATCTTCGTCGTGGCGTCGGCGACCGCGCTCGGGCAGGTGGCTCCGCACGAATCCGGCATCGCCTCCGGAATCGTCAGCACCTTCCACGAGTTCGGCGCCTCCGTCGGCGCCGCGGTGATCTCCAGCGTCGCGGCGGCGAGCATCGTCGGCGACACCCTGTCCGGCTTCACCGACGGCTTCGTCCTCGCCGCGGTGGCCGCGGCCGTGGCCGCCGCGGCGGCGGCCGTCCTGACGCCGGGCAGGCCGAAGGCGACCTGACCTGCCACGCGGGCATCGGCGGCGCGGCCATGAGGCGGGCCGCCGATGGGCGGTTCGGCGGAGCGTCCACGCGGGTAGGGCGTCCTTGATCGGAGGGGGAGCCATGACGTCCCAGACGGACCCGGCGCCCGTGCGGCATCCCTTGTTCGCGCGGTTCTACGCCCGGATGAGCCCGCTGATGGAGCGCGGCATCGGCCCCTACCGAGCCAGGCTGCTCGACGGGCTGCACGGGCGGGTCCTGGAGGTCGGCGCGGGCGCCGGCGCCAACTTCGTCCACTATCCGGCCGGCGTCACCGAGGTCCTCGCGGTCGAACCCGAAGCCCACCTCCGGCACCTCGCCGCTTCCGCCGCGGAACAGGCGCCGGTGCCCGTCGAGGTCGTCGACGGCGTCGCCGACCGGCTCCCCGCGGACGACCGATCCTGCGACGCGGCGGTCGCCTGCCTGGTGCTGTGCACCGTGCCCGATCCGGACGCGGCCCTCGCCGAACTCTTCCGTATCCTCCGTCCGGGCGGGCAGTTGCGCTTCTTCGAGCACGTCCGGGCCGGCACGCCCGGCGGGCGCCGCGTCCAGCGCATCGCGGACGCCACCGTGTGGCCGCTCATCAGCGGCGGCTGCCACACCGGCCGCGACACGGCCGCGGCGATCGAGCGCGCCGGCTTCGTCCTCGACCGGCTCGACACGCTCGGCCGCACCGACACGGGGATGCCCCCGCCCGCCGCCCCCCAGATCCTCGGCACCGCGACCCGGCCCTCCGAGCGCTGACCCCGCGCCCGGACCCCCACCAGCCGGGTGTCACCTGCCTGTCACCCGCTCCGGTGTAGGACTGCGGGCAAGGAGCCACGGACCGTGGTCCGCTGCCGCGAAGCTCCCGGGGTGAACGATGAACGAGACGGTTTCGCAGGGGCCGGAGGCCGTGCCGCGGGCGGAGATCGAGCTCGCCGCGGAAAGGGGTCGGCGCGGTCGTGGCCGCTGGGTCGCCCTGGGCGCGGTGGTCGTGGTGCTGGCCGGGGGAGTGTGGATCTGGCGGGCCGGGGTGTTCTCTCCGGCCGCCTCGCCCGGTCGAGGGGCGGCGCCTTCGGTGGCGACGGCGGTGGTGGCCCGGCGGGACCTGTCGGCGGTGCTGCCGGTGACCGCGACGCTGGGGTACGCCGGCTCCTATCCGGTGACCGGTCAAGGCAGCGGGAGACTGACCTGGCTGCCGGCGCCGGGAACGGTCGTCCACCAGGGTGAAGTGCTGTACAGGGTGGACGACGGGACCCCGGTCGTGCTCCTGTACGGCACCGTTCCGGCATGGCGCGCCCTGAGCGAGGGGATGACCGGGCACGACGTCGCCCAGCTCAACCGGGACCTGGTGCGTCTCGGTCACGCCGACCGTGCGGACGTGGCCGAGCAGGGGTGGGATCACTACTCGTGGGAGACCGCGGCCGCAATGCGCCGGCTGAAGCGGCATCTGGGGGTGTCGCTTCCCTCGGGGAGCCTGCCCCTCGGGCAGGTCGTGTTCGAGCCCGAGGCGCTGCGGATCAGCCGGGTGACCGGCAGGCCGGGCGGTCCGGCGGCGGGCCCGGTGCTGGCGTCCACCTCCGACCGCCATGTCGTGACGATCCCGCTCGCCGCCTCCGACCAGTCGCGGGTCGGAAAGGGCGACAAGGTGACGGTGACGCTGCCGGACGGGGCGGACGTGCCAGGTGTGATCTCGTGGGTCGGCACGGTGGCGACCGTCGCGCCGGGGAGCGGAGGGAGCTCCAACGCCACGATCCCGGTGCAGGTGACGCTGACCGATCCGCGTCCGGCGGGGCGGCTCGACCAGGCGCCGGTGACAGTCAACATCGTCACCGGTACCGCGCACGACGTGCTGGTGGTTCCGGTGACAGCGCTGATGGCGCAGGCTTCGGGCGGCTACGTCGTCGAGGTCGCGGGCCCGGGGAGCTCGCGGCGGTACGTGCCGGTGACGGTCGGCCCGACCTTCGACGACTCCGACGGGCTGGTCCAGGTGACCGGTGCTCTCGTGCCCGGGCAGCGCGTCGTCGTGGCTTCGTCATGACGGCCGAGACGACCACCATGACCGTCGGCGGGGCCCAAAGGCAAAGGCCGGTTCTGGAGCTGGAGGACGTCTCGAAGGCGTACGCGGGCACTCCGCCTGTGCGTGCGCTGGACCGGGTGAGCCTGCGGGTGGCCGCGGGGGAGCTGGTGGCGGTGATCGGCCCATCGGGGTCGGGCAAGTCGACGCTGCTGCACCTGATGGGCACCCTTGACCAGCCGACCACCGGCCGGGTGAGCGTCACGGGACTGGACGTGGCGCGGATGACGGACCGGGAGCTGGCGGCGCTGCGGGCGTTCCGGATCGGGTTCGTGTTCCAGCAGTTCTTCCTCGCCGAGCAGCAGACCGTGCTCGGCAACGTAACGGACGGGCTGCTGTACGCCGGGGTGCGTCGCGGCCTGCGGCGACGGCTCGCGCTACGCGCCCTGGAACGGGTCGGCCTGGCGCACCGGGCCACCGCCCTGCCGACCCAGCTGTCGGGCGGCGAGCGGCAACGGATCGCGATCGCCCGGGCGGTGGCGGGCTCCCCGCCGGTGGTCCTGGCCGACGAACCGACCGGGAACCTCGACTCCGCCACCGGCGCCACCATCCTGGCCCTGCTGGAGGAGCTGAACGCGGCCGGGACGACGATCGTCCTCATCACCCACGACGACGCGGTCGCGGCCCGGGCCCGGCGCTGCGTCCAGATGCTCGACGGGCATGTCGTCGCGGATGGCGGAGCGGGCACGCCGGCCGCCGGCACCGGGGCCGGAGGCGGGACGGTCCGGTGCCGTTCCGATCGGGAGGGACCGTCATGAACACCCCGTCGCCCCGGCCGGCCGTCCCGGACGTCCCGGCCGCGCCCCGGTTGAGCCTCTCCGACCTGGCCGGCCTGGCCGGCGCCGGGCTGCTGACGCGCAGGCTCCGCGCCGGGCTGTCGGCGGCCGGCATCGCCATCGGCGTCGCGGCGATCGTGGCGGTCCTGGGCCTGACGGCCTCCGCCAAGGCCGCGCTGCTGGCCGAGATCTCCAGGCTCGGAACCAACCTGCTGACCGCGAGCAGCGGGCAGAACCCGGCCGGCCGGCCCGCCGAGCTGCCGGAGGCGGCACCGGACATGATCGCCCGGCTCCCCGGGGTCACCGCCGTGCAGGCCACCGGCACCGTCGACGGCGCGAGCGCCTACCGGTCCCCGCTCGTCCCCGCGGTCCAGACGAACGCGCTCAGCGTGGAAGCCGCCACCCTCGACCTGCCCGCGGCGGCCGGCACCGGGATCGCGCAGGGCCGGTACCTGAACGCGGCGACCGCACGGCGGCCCGTCGCGGTGCTCGGCGCCGCCGCCGCGCAGCGGCTCGGCCTTGACCGGGTCCGGCCCGGGACGCGGATCTGGGTCGGCGGGCAATGGTTCTACGTGACCGGTGTCCTCGCTACCGCCGTCTACGCCCCCGACCTCGACTCGGCGGTGCTGGTCGGTTTCCCGGCGGCCGAGACGTACCTGCACTTCGACGGGCACCCGTCGCAGATCTACGTGCGGACGGTCGACACCCTCGCCGCCACCACCGCGGTCGGCGGCATGCTCGCCCGGCAGGCCGACCCGGAGCACCCCGGGCAGGTCGACGTCTCGCGGCCCTCGGACGTCCTGAAGGCCCGGGCCGACGCGCAGGGCGCGCTGAACACCCTGTTCCTCGGACTGGGCGCGGTGGCGCTGCTCGTCGGGGCGATCGGGGTCGCCAACATCATGGTCATCTCGGTGCTGGAGCGCCGCCGGGAGATCGGGCTGCGCCGAGCGCTGGGCGCCACCCGAGGCCAGGTGCGCGCCCAGTTCCTCGCCGAGGCGGTCCTGCTCTCCTTCATCGGCGGCGTCGCCGGGGTCGTCGCGGGTGCGGCCGTCACCGCCGCCTATGCGCGCACCCACGGCGAGGCCATCATCATCCCGCCGCAGGACTGGGCCGGCGGTCTGGCCGCGGCGGTCGTCACCGGTGCGCTGGCCGGGCTGCTGCCCGCCGTCCGCGCGGCCCGCATGCCCCCCACCCGCGCGCTGCTGAGCATATGACCGGCACGACGCCGCGCCGGTGCGCGGCCTTTTAACTCGCCTCATCCCTTGGAATGCGCCGTTAACCCTTGGAAGGACTCCGTTATCCCTTGGAATGCTCCGCGAACGGTTCGCAGGTTCGGGCGGCGGCCTGGTACCGCGCGGACTTCTGGCCGAGATTCCGGCCTGCCGTGTCAAAGGTGAACCCGCCGGGTACTCCGATCCCGCCGGTGGTCGTCCGCGGGTCCGGGAAATTCGGCACACCATGCGCCCGCATGCACCGGGAGTATTTCAGGAGGTTGGCGAGTGTGCGCTGCGTCTGCGCCGCGTTCAGTTGGCCGCCGACGTCCAGCAGGTGGTTGCAGGCCCGATTGGCGTCCGCTTCCTGGCCGCTGCTGGGCTCGCTGCTCACGTCGAAGTTTCCGCTGGTGTCCGGGTCGGGGAAATCCTTCACATGGTGCGCGCGCATGCATTTCGCATAGGTGAGTGCCGCCTCCCGGCGCCCTCCGTCCGAGGGGGTGGGGCCGCTGGTGGCGGTCTTGTCCGCAGATGAGCCGCTCCCGCAGGCCGTTCCCAGCAGGCATATCAGGGTCACCGTGACCGGGCCGGCAGCGAGCCCCAATCCGGATCGCTGCTGGTCGCGTGCGCGACCAGAGGAGCCGTGCGTCCTGCGTCCGCTCATTTCGAGTCTCCTTTTTGCGGCAGAGCACCGTCACAATCAGGTCTAGGGGGCGGGCGGTGACAGGAAGGTGACAATGTCACCTGGCTGTCACCTTCGAAGGCCGTTCCGCGAAGACCTGCGATGCTGGAACCGGTGAGCGCCGATGAGAGTCCTGATCGCCGAAGACGACGACCGGCTGGCCCGCGCGCTGGCCGCGGGACTGCGCCGGCACGGAATGGCGGCCGACATCGCCCTCGACGGTGGCGACGCCCTCGACAAGCTGGCCGTGCACACCTTCGACGTCGTGGTCCTGGACCGGGACCTGCCCGGCGTGCACGGCGACGAGATCTGCCGCCGCCTGACCGCCGACCGCTCGGCGAGCCGGATCCTGATGCTCACCGCGGCGCGGTCCGTACGCGAACGGGTCGAGGGCCTGACGCTGGGCGCCGACGACTACCTGCCCAAGCCGTTCGACTTCACCGAGCTGGTGGCCCGCGTCCAGGCGCTCGCCCGGCGCCCCGGCCCTCCGCCGCCGGACACCCTCGGCTTCGCGGACCTCGTCCTGGACCCGGAACGCCGAGCGGCGGCCCGCGCCGGGCGGAAGCTGGCGCTGACGCCGAAGGAGTTCGCCGTGCTGGAGTGCCTGCTGCGGGCCGGCGGCCGGCCCGTGCGCGCGGAGGAACTCCTCCAGCGGGTGTGGGACGAGGCCATCGACCCGTTCACCACCACCGTGAAGACCACCATGGCCAGGCTGCGCGCCAAACTCGGCGACCCGCCCCTGATCGAGACCGTCCGCGACAGCGGCTACCGCATCGGAGACGCGTGATGCCCTCTGACCGGCGCGGCCCGTCCCTCACCCGGCCGGGCCCGCGACGTCGCCCCGCATGGCTGCGCCTGCCGCACCGCACCGCCCGCCTACGCCTGACCCTCCTGTACGGCGGGCTGTTCTTCGCCTGCGGAGTGATCCTCCTCGCCATCACGTACGTGCTCGTCGAACACGCCATCAACCCCGTCGGGCACATCAACGAGGCGGCCCTTCCGCCAGGTGACGTCTCCGTCTCCGGCGGCGGTCCGCTCAGCAAGGAGCAGCTTCCCGACGGACGGCTGCCGGACCTCGCCGGCCTCGAGTCCGCACTGGCCAAGCAGATGGCCGCGAGCGACCTGCACCGGGTGCTGATCGAGGCGCCCGCCGCCCAGGCGATCGTCACCCTGATCGCGCTCGTGCTCGGCTGGTTCGCGGCCGGACGCGTCCTGCGCCCGCTCGCGCTGATCACCGCGGCCGCCCGCCGCATCTCGGCCAGCAGCCTGCACAGCCGGCTGGCCCTCCGCGGCCCCGAGGACGAGCTCAAGGCACTCGGCGACACCCTCGACGAGCTGTTCGAGCGCCTCGAGGCCTCCTTCGGCGCTCAGCGGGACTTCGTCGCCAACGCCTCGCACGAGCTGCGCACCCCGCTGACCAGGGAGCGCGCCATGCTGCAGGTCGCCCTCGACGACCCCGGCGCCACCGCCGAGACCTGGCGCGAGGTCGTCGCGGAGGTGCTCGCCTCCAACGCCGAGCAGGAAGGCCTCCTGGAGGCGCTGCTCACCCTGGCGAGCAGCCAGGGCGGTCTCGGCGAACGCGAGACCGTCGACCTGGCGGACGTCACCGGCGAAGTCGTCCGCGCCGCCCGTCCGGAGGCCGCGCGGCGGGGCCTGTCGGTGGACGTAACGACGCAGCGCGCGCCGCTGCTCGGCGACAAGGTGCTCGTACGGCGGCTCCTGTCCAACCTGGTCGACAACGCCGTGCGCCACAACGTCGCGGGCGGGAAGATCGACGTCAGGATCGGGACCAGGGAGGGACGCACGGTCCTGGCGGTGGCCAACACCGGCCCGGACGTCCCGCCCGAGGCCGTCGACCGGCTGTTCCAGCCCTTCCTCCGCCTGGACGAACGCCGGGTGCGCCGCGACAACGGCCACGGCCTGGGCCTGTCCATCGTCGACGCCATCGCCACCGCGCACGGCGCCGAGATCACCGCCCGGCCGAGGACGGGCGGCGGCCTGCTCATCGAGACCGCGTTCCCCCCGGTACCGTCCGGCGACGCGTTGCGCGACCCTGCGGCCGAGCGCGGGCTCAGGCGTGGCCGACGAGGTAGCGGACGTCCTGGCTGAGGACGTAACCGCCGTCGGGGTGCGGTGAGGAGCGCAGCAGGTCGGCGACCGCCGCGCGGAGTGCGGGCCGGTCGGCATCGGGCATCGCGGCCCACATGGCGCGCTGGCCGGTCGACCAGGAGAACGCCTCCCACTGCTCGACCGTCGCGAACCGCGTGCGGAGGCGTCGGGAGACGGTCCGGACGCCGGTGAATCCGGCGGCGGTGAGAAGGGCTTCGGCCTGCTCGTCGGTGCTGCGCGGGCTCAGCGGTCCCTCGGCCCGCGCGTCGCGCGTCCCGGCCGGCAGGTACGGGAGGAACGCCTCGTCCACCGCCTGCCACCCCGCCCCGGGCCGGCCGAAGATCGAGATCGCACAGCGGCCCCCCGTTCCTCGCCCTGTCCAGGTTCTCCCGCGCCATCGCGACCATCCGCTGGGAGATGTCGATCCCGACCGCTTCCCTGACCAGCGGAGCGATCCGCGCCAGCACCGCGCCGCGTCCGCAGCCGACATCGAGCAGCCGGTCCCGCGGGCCCGGCGCGAGCAGCCATCCCCCCATTGGGAGCCATAGCGCATTCCGCGTCAAGGACACCGGCGGGTTCAGAACGGTAGTCCGGTTCCGCAGGTGATGGGGCGCGGATGTGCGGGGTCGATGGCGTTGGCGACCAGGTCGGCCACGGCGGAGTCGTAGGCGAGGCCGATGTGCCCGACGGGGTCGTCGGGGCAGTGGTCCTGGACGTAGGTGTTGGTGACGCCGGGTTCGTCGACGAAGGAGACGCCCTTCGGGGTGACCAGGACGTCAGAGGTCGAGGCGATCACGGTGTAGGTGATGCCGGGCCGGGTGATCGGGCCGCTGCCGAGCTTCGCGACGGTCGGCGCGCCGGTGGTCAGTTCCGTGCAGGCCTTGCAGCCGGCCGTCGCCATCACCTGGTCGACCTGGTCCATGATGCCGAGCCCGCGTGCGATCGCGACCAGGCCGGCGAAGGAGGTGCCGTGCGTCGGCGGAGCGATCGCCACCACCCGGTCGATCTCGGCGGCCTGGCCGGGGACGAACTTGGGGATGTAGAGCGACAGGAATCCGCCCTCGGAGTGCCCGATGAGATCCACCTTCGACGCGCCCGTCCTGGTGAGGACCTTGTCGATCAGGGCCGAGACTTCCCGGGCCGAGGAGTCGATCGGCTGGAAGCCGCCCACCGGGATCGGCGGTAGAGCCTCGCCGTAGGTCTCGGCGTAGACGCAGTATCCGGCCGCCGCGAGCGCCGGGCCGAGCGTGAGGAAGTTGCCGGGGCCGTTCCCGCCGAGCCCGTGCAGGAGCACGACGGGGTTCGGGTGCGCCGCCGAAGGGCGGCAGTCGTAGTCGTTGAACCCGGACGAGGACGCGGCGGACGCGGGGGCGGCCTGCAGCACCGGCACGGCGGCCAGCGCGGCCAGGCAGATGCCGAGTGTTCTCCGGAACGAGCTGAAGCCCATGGTGGCCTCCATGGTCGGGGGGTGGCGACGCCAGTAGAACATGGTGCCTTGTTCCGAACAAGGTGCCTTGTTGATAAATCGCGGGTGTTCCCTCCGCCGGTAGACTCACCTGCGATGAACGCTGGGAAGCCCGCGACCGGGGCACGGCCGCGGCGGATCCGGGGGCTCGACGCCGAGCAGCGCCGCGAGCAGCGTCGCCGGCAGCTCCTGGACTCGGCGCTGGAGCTGTTCGCCGAGCAGGGCTACCACGGCACCTCGATCGAGCAGATCTGCCAGCACGCCTACGTCGGCACCAAGGGCTTCTACGAGACGTTCGACGGCCGCGAGGACTGCTACATCGCCCTGCTGCAGGAGATCACCGAGCAGCTCCAGGCGTACATGCTCGAACGCCTCGAAACGGTCCGTGCCGACGGTGAACAGGCCGAGCGGATGCTGGTCGAGGCCTTCGCGCACGCCCTGATCGACGACCCGCGCCGCGCGCTGGTCACGTTCGGCGGCGCGGGCGCCATCTCCGCGGCCGTCGAGCGGCAGCGCCGCCGGAACCGGCGCTGGGCCGCCGCGTTCGTCGAGTCGCTGTGGGACCGGCACGGCGTCGCGTCCCCCGGCCCGGACGTGCGGCGCATCGCGATCGGTCTCGTCGGCGGGCTGTTCGACCTCATCTCCGACTGGCTGCTGGACGCCGATCCCCGCGACCACGAGCACGTCGAAGCGCTGATCCGCGACCTCAGCGCCTTCTACACCGTCGTCCGCGCCGGCGTCGGGTCCGCCTGACCGCACTGGACGGAGCGCAGCCCCTCGCCCGCCCGCGGCTCGCGGAGCCGCTTGGCGGTCTTCTCGCCGCATGAGGAACGTGCTGCGGCGGCCCCGGCCCCGCGTCCGTGATCGTCGACGGCCGTGCGGCGCGCACCGGAGCCGGTGTGCAAAATGCACGCCGCTCCGGTGACGTCCGGCACTGTGCCCGTCCCCGCCCGCCGGTCGAAGATCGCCTCAGGCGCCGCGGGCCGTCCCCGGGCGGCGCCGTCCCCACCACCAACGGACCCCTCGGAAGGGAGGGCCTCGTGCGGACCCGTTCCTCGCGCCCGGCGCTGCTCGCGCTCTCGCTGGGCTACTTCGCGCTGGGCACCGCCTCGCTGGCGGTCGTCGGCCTGAGCGCCCCGATCGGCCGGGACCTGCACGTCCGGCCGGCCACGGTCGGGACCCTGGTCACCGTTTTCGCGCTGGTCTTCGCCCTCGCGGCGCCCGCTGCGACGATCCTGCTCGGGCGGATGTGCCGCAAACGCGCGCTGCTGCTGGGGCTCGGGCTGCTGGCGCTCGGCGGGGTCGCCGCGGCGGTCGCCCCCGGCTACCCGGCGCTGTGCGCGGCGCGCGTGCTCGCGGGGCTCGGCGCCGCGGTGTTCGGGCCCGCCGCGTCCGCCGCGGGGTCGGCGATCGTGCCCGCCGATCAGCGCGCCCGCGCCCTCGCCACCGTCTTCGCCGGGATGACCGCCGCCTCCGTCCTCGGCGTCCCGCTGGCCTCCTCGGCGGGGGACGCGCTCGGCTGGCGCGGCACGATGCTGGGGGTCGCTGCGCTCACCGCCGTCGCGTTCGTCCTGCTCGCGCGGTTCCTGCCCGCGGTGGAGCCGGAACCGGCGCCGACCGCCCGGACGTTCGCCGGCACGCTGCGCGCCCCCGGCGCGATGCCGATGGTCGGCACCACGTTCATGATCATGACCGCGCAGTTCACCGTGTACGGCGTCGCCGGTGCCTACCTGGCCGCCCGGTTCGGCGCCGCGCAGGGCACCGTCGCGCTGGTGCTGTTCGGGTTCGGCGCGCTCGGGACGCTCGGCAACGTCCTCGGCTCCCGCCTGTACGCCAGGCTCGGCGGGACGGGGACCGTCGGCGTCGCGCTCGGCTGCTTCGCGGCCGGGTTCGCCGCGCTGACCGGCATCCCCGGATCGCTGCCGCTCGCCCTGCCCGCGCTGGCGGTGTGGGCGTTCGCGAGCGGGCTGTTCATGGCCCCGCAGCAGGCCCGGCTGGTCGAGCTGCTCCCGGAGCGGCGCGGCATCCTGCTCGCGCTGAACGCCTCCGGCCTCTACCTGGGCATGAGCCTCGGCAGCCTCGCCGGCAGCGCCCTGCTGCCCGCCCTCGGCGCGCGTTCGCTCTCCGCTCTCGCCCTGCTCCCGCTCGCCCTGGCGGCGGCCGCCCACCTGGCGTCCGTGCGCCGCACCCGGCCCGTCCGGGCCGTCACCGAGAGCCCGCTCCTCACCCACCGCTGAAAGGCCGATCGCATGTCCGAGTTCATCCGCGACTACATCGAGACCGTCTGGAACCAGGGCCGCACCGAGGAGTCCGGGCGGTTCCTCGCCGACGACCTCGTCCAGCACAACCCGCACCTGCCGGACGGGCGCAAGCCGCTCGCCGAGTTCATCGACGGCCTGCGCCGGCGACTGCCCGGCCTGCGCTTCGACGTCCGCCGGACGGCCGCCGAAGGCGACCTCGTGTTCGCGCACAGCCTCTTCACCGCCGAGCCCGGCGCCCGCGGCACCGCCGTGGTCGACGTGTTCCGCATCGCCGGCGGGCTGATCGTCGAGCACTGGGACGTGCGCGAGGACGTCCCCGAGACCACCGCCAGCGGCAACCCCGTCGCCTGACCGGCCAGGAGCGCCCCACCATGACCCACTCCCTCGAAGGCTCCCTGGCGGGGAAGAGCGCCATCGTGACCGGCGCCGCCACCGGCCTCGGCGCCCGCATCACGATCGGCCTCGCGTCCTGCGGCGCCTCGGTCGTCGTCAACCACCTGCCCGAGCAGGCCGCCGAGGCGGCCGAGGTCGTCGCGAGCCTAAAGGGGATGACCGCCATGGGACGCATCGGACGTCCCGACGAGATCGCGACGTCGTCGCCTTCCTCGCCTCGCCCGAGGCGAGCTGGGTGACCGGCCAGAACATCCGCGTCAACGGCGGCGTCGTCTGATCCCGCGCGCCCTCATCGGGACGCGGTCTCCCAGACGAACCCGTCGGGGTCGGTGAAGGTGCCGGCGTCGCCCCTGATCACGATACGGTGCGATCCGGTGCCGTCCTGGGGGACGCCGGCGTCCTTGGCGAGCGCGCGGCGCGGGTAGAGCGCCAGCGTGACGGCCGACGAGGGCGTGTCGAACTCGACGTACTTGCCGCCGAAGCTCTTCGCCACCGCGAGGCCGCGCTCGACGTAGAACCGCTTGCTCGCCTTGACGTCCGCGACGCCCAGCAGGAGCGCGACCTGGTCGATCTCCCGGGCGGCGGGGCCGGTGTCCTTCTTCTTCGAGGACGCGATCTTGCAGATCGTCCCGTCCGGGGCGCGGACGATGCCGCCGTACCCCCAGAAGCTCTTCGTGGCCGGCTTCAGGGTCGTGGCGCCGGCGTCGACGGCGGCGTTCATGAAGGCGTCGACGTTGCCGGGCTGGGACACCACGAGCGACAGCGCGAACCCGCGGAAGCCGCCGGTCGGCGCGTCCGAGGCGCGCACGTCCACGTACGGGCCCAGCCCGAAGGCCTCGTAGAAGGCCATCGCGGCCGCGGGGTCGTCGGCTTCCAGGATGACGGATCCGAGGGAGGTCATGGCATTCCCGTCCAGTGCTGTCGGTGAGGTCTCGGTGGGGGCGGTGTCGGTCACGGTCGCTCCTGGCGTCGTGGGCCTATGCGGGCCGGTCGTTCAGGTGCTCACAGCTTGTCGTCCGGCCCGCCTTGCGCGCATGCGTGGCGACCACGGATTCGCCTACGTAGAGGGGACACGGAACGCGCTCGGTGGCGTCCCGGACGGGGGCGGTGTCCGCCGTCCACTTGTGGACGCCGGTCGTCGCAGGTCGAGGGCCGGTTTCCGGATCGCGGCACCGTACGCTGGCGGCGATCTCGGGAGGTCGTGGATGGATCGGCTGTACGAACGCTCCAGCAGGCGGTGCGAGGCCGGGTCGCTCGACCCGGCGGTGCGGGACGCGATCGCCGCGCACGCCGAGGCGCACCAGCTCGGCGACGTGCTGGGCGCGGCGCGGTGGTGCTGCGCGACGCGCAGCGTGCGGCTCAAGCGCCCGGGCCTGCTCATGCGGCTGACGAAGTCCGGCGACCCCGACAAGGAGCACACCACGGTCGCGCTGATCCTGCCGCGCTACCTGGTCGTGGCCGTGGCGGGCGAGCAGCGGGGCGTCCACGTCCGGTCGATCCGCCTCGAGGACGTGAGCGTGGGCCGGGGCCTGGCCTCGGCCATCGACACGGGGGTCAGCGCGACCGGGTTGTGGACGGGGACGACGGAGCCCGCCTCGTTCTACATCGGCCTGGGCGACGACGCGGACGGCAGGGCGTTCCTCGACACCCTGCGCGGCGCGATCACCGAGGTCAAGAGCACCTGACCCCCGTCCTCCGGGACGGGCCGCCGGCCCCGAGCCTCGTCCGCGCGGGCCGCCGGCCCCGCGCCTCGTCCGTGCGGGGGCCGGTCTCGCGTAGCCGCCGCGGCTCGGCCGGGCGTCAGGACCCGTTGAAGGCCGCCGGGCCGTCTCCCTGCGTGCCGACTCCCCAGACGCCGCCGGGCACGGCGGCGAGGCCGTTCACCATGGTCCCGGACGGGATCGTCACCTTCTCCCACTTGCCGCCGCTGTAGCGGTACGGGGGCTTCGCCGGTGGCGCGGACTCCGCCGGCGCGACCCAGGGGGTCCCGGACGCGTCCACGGTCAGGTCGACGAGTTCGCCGAGCCCATCCGGGGGTGCGATCCAGGTCCACGCGGTGCCGTTCCAGTGCGCTAGACGCTGGGCCGTGATGCCCCAGACGTCGTTGGGGGAGACCGGGACGACCTTGCGGAACCAGTCGTTCTCGGAGACGGCGGGCAGCGGGACGTTCTTCCAGGCCGTGCCGTCGAAGTGCGCGGCGGCGGGCTTCTGCTGGATGCCGTTCTCGTACCCGACCGCCCACGCGTCGGTCGCGGTGAGCGCCTGCAGGTCGGCGACGTAGTCGACCCCGGGCACGTCGACGACCGTCCAGCCGTCGCCGGTGCGCTTGAACACCCGCTCCCCGGACTCCAGGTCCCAGGCGTTGACGAAGGTGCCCGCCGGACCGGTGGCGAGCACCGACACCGAGCCGGTCGGACCCGCGACCTTCTGGAACGCCGAGCCGTCGAAGCGCGCCATGTACGACCTCGAACCGGCGATCCAGGTCTCGCCCGCGCCCGAGGCGATCCGCGTGATCTCGCCCTGGCCCGTCCAGCCGTTGATCGGGTACTCCTTCCAGGACGAGCCGACCCGGCGCCGTACGACCGGGTTCCCGTCGTTGTACACGGGGCAGAGGTCGCCCCAGCGGACGCAGTACCTGCCCTGGACGCCGCCGACCCAGACACCGCCCGCGCCGTCGGCGGTGACGTCGTTGAGCCGGGCCGTCGGCCACAGGAACGGCAGGGAGACGGTGCGCAGTTCGGGCTCGGCCGCGAGGGCGGGCGCGGGAAGGGACGCGAGGACGGCGGCGGCGGTGACGGCCGCGATGGCACGTTTCATGTGAGCACTATTCGCCAAAAAGACGCCAGTGTCTACTGGGGAGGTCGGGGCGCCCCCTTCGCGCCCGTCCCCGGCCCGAGTGATGAGTTACCGGCCCCGCACCCGTCATACCTAGGACGGGACACGACGAGGCGGAAGGACGACCCCATGGGTGCGGACACACGACCGGGCGCTCTGGCGGAGGTCGACGAGCCGGCGTTCGCGGGGCTGACGGAACAGCACCGGCGGGAGCTGCACGTGCACTGCTACCGGATGCTCGGGTCGTTCGAGGACGCCGAGGACACCGTGCAGGAGACGTTCCTGCGCGCCTGGCGGCGGAGGGAGACCTTCGGGGGCCGGTCGACGCCGCGGGCCTGGCTGTACCGGATCGCCACCAACGCCTGCCTGGACCTGCTCGCCAAGCGCCGCCCGGAGCCCGCGACCGGGGGCGAGGTGCCGTGGCTGCAGCCCTACCCGGACCGGCTGCTCGACGAGCCGCCCGCCGGCGGCGCCGACGAGCCGGAGGCCGTCGCCGTCGCGCGGGAGACGATCGAGCTGGCGTACCTGGTCGCCGTCCAGCACCTCGCGCCGCGCCCCCGGGCCGTGCTGATCCTCCGGGACGTGCTCGGCTGGCCGGCCAAGGACGTCGCCGAGCTCCTCGGGGACTCCGTCAACTCGGTGAACAGCGCCCTGCAGCGGGCCCGCGCCGGCATGCGGGAGCATCTGCCCGCCGAGCGGCAGGACTGGACCGGCGGCGAGCAGGACGCCGGGACGCGCGAGGTGGTGCGCCGCTACACCGACGCCAGCGTGGCCACGGACGTCGAGGCGCTCGCCGCGCTGCTGCGCGAGGACGTCCGCTTCTCGATGCCGCCCACGCCCGGCCTGCACGTCGGCCGCGACACGGTCGTCAACGGCTGGGTCGAGGACGGCTTCGAGGGCATGGAGCGCCTGCGCACCGTCCTCACCTCCGTGAACCGGCAACCCGCCGTCGCCTTCTACCAGTGGCGGGAGCCCGAGGGCGCCTACCTGCCGCTGACGATCGACGTCCTGCGCGTCACCGGCGGCGCGATCACCGAGATCACCACCTTCCACGCCGACCGGTTCCCGCGGCTCGCGCTCCCCGAGCGCCTGCCGGAGTAGTCCCGGTTCGGACGCTCGCATCGCCACCCCTGCGCCGGTCACCGATTGATGGAGGACGACATGAACAGCACGCCTGACACCGGAGCCGCCGCAGGCCGGGCATCGGGCCAGACCGGCCACCCCCGCCGGATCCGCAGGCTCGTCGGCACCGGCTTGGTCGCCACGCTCGCAGCGGTGGCGGCCACCACGATCGCCGCTGCGCTCGCCCAGGCCGCCGGCGTCGACTTCGAGGTCCCCGACGGCGGGGAGTCGATCCCGTTGCCCGGATTCGCCGTGGTGACCGGCTTCTTCTCGGTCGTGGGCGTCGGCATCGCCGCGGCCCTCCTTCGCTGGAGCGCCCGCCCCGCCACCCGCTTCGCGTGGACGGCGGCGTCACTGACCGCGATCTCGATGGCCGCGCCCCTCCTCGCCGGAGGGAACACCGCCACCACCACCGCCCTCCTCGCACTGCACCTCGTCCCGGCGGCGGTGATGATCCCCACCCTGACGCGGAGCCTCTCCTGTCCATGAGGGCAGTGACGTTTGGTAACGCGCACGCTATGATTGGCTACGCACAGTGATAACCGGTGACTTGGTACCAGGGTTCCGAGGATCGGATGGACACCAGGATGGCGACCTGCCTCACCCGCACGACCCGCCTGCTGGTGCTGGTGCTCGCCCTGCTGCTGACCGGACACCTTGCCGCCAATCCCGACGGACATCACCAGACCACCCGCCTGCCGCTCGCAGGCGCGCAGCATGGCCAGGGCGCACAGGCGGAGACGCTCGCACGAGGCGTCGCCGTCGTCTCCCTGGTGGCGGACGCGATCGCCGCCGCCCACGGAGAGAAGGACGCGCATCCTCGCTGGTACACCGCCGGCCAACGCGAGCGAGGCATCGCACCGCGTCAGCGGCTCATCGGCGAGGCGCCGACCGCCTCCCGAGCGTTTGCGGGCTGCCATCTCAGCGCCGTCGCATCCGGAACAGGCCTGGAACGCGGTTCCGGCCTCTGCCGTCCCCCGTCGAGGAAATGGCGTGCCGAGAGCCAGGCGGCGTACTCCTTGACGCCGTCGTCGCTGCAGATCTTCCGACTCTGATCGAACGCCACGCGCCTCGGGCAGGCCGCCCGCGATCTCGCCCTGCGCGAGCGGCGCGGTCTTGCCGATCACCCCCTCATTCCACCGACCGTGGGAGACCCGCCATGGAGTCGCTGATCCAGCATGCCCGCACCATCACCCCGCACTCGTCCGCGAGCCCGCATCCCCATCCCCGGACCGGAACGAGCACCACGGCGCCGCAGCGGCCCGAAGCGCTGTTCATCGCCTGCTCTGACGCCCGCGTCTCGCCGGCCTTCCTCACCGGCGCCCGGCCGGGCCAGCTCTTCGAGCTGCGCAACGTCGGCAACGTCGTCCCGCCGTACCGGCCCGGCCGTCCCACCGGTGAAGCCGCCACCATCGAGTACGCGGTCGGCGTCCTAGGCGTCACCGACATCGTGGTCTGCGGTCACTCCGACTGCGGCGCCGTCCGCACGCTCCGGCCCGGAGGCCTCTCGTTCAGCGCGTTCACCACCTGGTGGTGGCTCACCCGCACCAACCAGCGTTCTCGGCAGGCCGCGTCGGCCGCCCCCGCTGATCCTGGGCAGCTCCACCTCCTGGCGCAGCTGGAGAAGCTCCGCCGCTATCCCAAGGTCGCGCGCGGCCTCGCTCATGGCCGCCTGCGCGTCCACGGCTGGTTCTACAACCTGTCCGACGGCCGGATCCTCGCCGCGCCGACCGAGAACTCCGCATCTTCTTTCGCTCCGCTGTGACGCCGGCTGCTCCCGCAGGGCCGCGCGGCGGCCGGGCGGTCTTCTCCGGCCGCCATGTGGCCCTGACGTGGTAGGCGGCCCCGTCCGGCGGATCCTTACGGGGGGTCAGCGGAGGACGGGGTCGCCTCCGCCGGTGAGCGCGGCCAGCTCGGCGCGGGTGGGCAGGCCCTCCCAGTCGCCGTCGCAGGTCACGTTGACGGCCGCGGTGCGGGCGGCCGTCTCCAGGCACTCCGCCGCCGTGCGGCCGAGCGCCAGGTCGGCGAGGAACCCGGCGGCGAACGCGTCGCCCGCCCCGACCGGGTCGCGTTCCGGGACGGTGAGCAGCGGCGCCGCCGCGAACTCGCCGTCCGCGAGGGCGAGCGCTCCTTCGGCGCCGAGCTTGACGACGACCTGGCGCGGCCCGAGGCCGGCGAGGGCGAGCGCCGCCTCACGCGGCGTGCCGCGGGCACCGGTGAGTAGGGCCGCCTCCGCCTCTCCGGCGAACAGCACGTCGGCCTGCCGGGCGAGGTCGCGCAGCGGCCCGGCCGGCTCGGCGGCAGACCACAGCGCGGAGCGGTGGTTCACGTCGAACGACACGGTCACGCCGTGGTCGCGCGCGAGCCGGACGGCCTTGCGCACCGCTTCGTCCGCGGACGGCGAGAGGGCGGGCGTGATGCCGGTGACGTGCAGGACGGCCGCGTCCCGCACGTGCTCCTCCCGCACGTGCTCGGGTGACAGCAGCGCGCCCGCGCAGTGCCGCCGGTAGTAGGAGACGCGGGTCGTGGCGGCGGTGCGCCGCTCCTTGAGGATGAGGCTCGTCGGCGCGTCGGCCGTGATGGCGATCCCGTCGGTCAGGACGCCCTCGGCGCGCAGCCGCATCGCGATGAGGCGGCCGAGCTCGTCGTCACCGACGACGCCGACCCAGCGGGCCGCGCCGCCCAGCCGGCACGTGCCGATCGCGACCGTCGACTCGGCGCCCGCCATGGACACCGCCATCGTCCCGCCCATCCGCAGCGGCGCGGCGTCCGCCGACCGGAACGCGGCCATCGTCTCGCCGTAGGTGAGGATCACAGCGCCGCCCAGACGCGGGCGCGCTCGTGCAGGGCGTCGAGGTCGCCGGTCACCAGGGCGTCGCCGGCCAGCGGCGACCCGACGCCGACCGCCGCCGCCCCGGCCGCGAGGAACGCGCGGGCCGCCGCCAGGTCGACCCCGCCGGTCGGGACGAACGCGATGTCGGGGAACGGCTGGCGCAGCGCCGCCAGGTAGCCGGGCCCGACCGTCCCCGCCGGGAAGATCTTCACGTAGGACGCCCCGGCGGCGTGCGCGGCGAGCACCTCGGTGGGGGAGAGGGCGCCGGCGTACACCGGCACGCCGTGCTCGGCGCCGTAGGCGATGGCGTCGGGCACGACGGCCGGCGTGACGAGGAACGCGGCTCCCGCGCCGACCGCGTCCCTCGCGTCCTGGAGGGTCCGCACCGTCCCGGCGCCGACCCCGTCCAGCCGCTCGATGGCGCGCAGCGCGCCCGGGGTGGTGAGCGGCAGTTCGACGAGCGGGAGTCCCGCGTCGCGCAGCACGGTCGCCGCCCGGACGAGGTGGCGGTCGTCCGGGCCGCGCAGGATCGCCACGACCTTCGAGCCGGTTTCCGGGGCGGGGCTCACAGCGACTTCTCCATCCGCTTCCCAGTGGCGGGGCCCGCGTCGATGCGCTCGCCCGCGAAATGGCAGGCGACGTGCCGTCCCGGCGCGACCTCCCGCAGCGGCGGCGCCTCGGTCGCGCAGACGGTCCGCTCGGGACGGACGGCCGGGCCGATCGGGCAGCGGCCGTGGAACCGGCAGGCGGGCGGCGGGTTCAGCGGCGACGGGACGTCCCCGGCGAGGGTGATCCGGCGGCGCTCGCGCTCGCCGGCCGGGTCGGGCTCGGGGACGGCGGACAGCAGCGCCGCCGTGTACGGGTGCTGCGGGTCGGCGGTGACCTCCCCGGCCGGGCCCAGCTCGACGATCTGCCCGAGGTACATGACCGCGATCCGGTGCGAGATCCGCCGGACGGCGGCCAGGTCGTGCGCGATGAACAGGTACGCCAGGCCGAGCCGCCGCTGCAGGTCCAGCAGCAGGTCGACGATCTGCTGCTGCAGCGACACGTCCAGCGCGGAGATCGCCTCGTCGCAGACGACCAGCCGCGGCTCGACGGCGAGCGTGCGGGCGATCGCGATGCGCTGCCGCTGACCGCCGGAGAACTCGTGCGGGTACCGGCCGGCCATGTCCGGGTCGAGGCCGACGAGCTCCAGCAGCTCCGCGACCCGCTTCCCGGTGTCGCCGTCGTAGCCGTTGACCTCCAGCGGCTCGCGCAGCAGCGCGCCGATCGTCATCCGCGGGTTGAGCGAGCCGTAGGGGTCCTGGAACACCATCTGCACGCCGCGCCGCACCCTGCGCAGCGACCGGCGGTTCAGCTCCACGCCGTCGACGGTGACGCTGCCGCCGGTCGGCTCGTGGATGCCGAGCACCACCTTGCCGAGCGTGGACTTCCCGCAGCCGGACTCGCCGACGAGCCCGAGCGTCTCGCCGGGCGCGACCGTGAGGCTGACCTCGTCGACCGACCGCACGACGGACGTCCTGCGGCTGAACGGCTTGCGGCTGGTGAAGTGGCGGCTCACCGACCGGGTCTCCAGCAGCACGCCGTCGCCCGGCTCCGGCAGGTCGCGGGGACCGGACAGGCGCGGCACCGCGTCCAGCAGGGCGCGCGTGTAGTCGTGCTCGGGCGCGGTGAACAGCCGGTCCACCGGGCCCTGCTCGACGACCTTCCCCCGGTACATGACGACGGCCCGCGAGCACAGCCGCGCGACGACGCCGAGGTTGTGGGTGATGAGCAGCACCGCGGTGCCGAGGTCGCGGTTGAGGCCGGCGAGCAGGTCGAGGATCTGCGCCTGGACGGTCACGTCCAGCGCGGTCGTCGGCTCGTCCGCGATGATGAGGTCCGGCTTGTTCGCCAGCGCCATCGCGATCATCACGCGCTGGCGCATCCCGCCGGAGAACGCGTGCGGATGGTCGCCGAGCCGGGCCTCCGGGTCGGGGATGCCGACCTGCGTCATCACCTCGACGGCGCGGTCGCGGGCCGCCTGCCGGCCCATCCCGCGGATCCCCTCGGTGATCTGGTCGCGGACGCGCATCACCGGGTTCAGCGACGACATCGGGTCCTGGAACACCATCCCGATCCGGGCGCCGCGCACCTCCCGCAGCTCGTTCTCGCTCAGCGACAGCAGGTCGCGGCCCTGGAACAGGACCGTCCCGCCCTCGACGCGGCCGGGACGGCGCACCATGTTGAGGATGGACATCGCGGTCACGGACTTGCCGGACCCCGACTCGCCCACCAGCGCGACGGTCTCCCCGGCGTCCACGCCGAAACTCACGCCGTCCACGGCGGTCAGGCCCGGGAACCGGGTGACGAGGTCGTTCACTTCGAGCACTTAGAGCACCTCCGGGAGGCGGACGGTGAGCCCGCCGTCGACGGGGATCACGGCGCCGGTGACGTAGGACGCCTCCGGGGAGGCCAGGAACGCGACCACGCGGGCGACCTCCTCGGGCGTCCCGGCGCGGCGGAGCGGATAGGCCTGGACGCGGCCGGCCATCGCGGCCCCGTCCGACCAGATGTGCCGGTTGCGTTCGACGGCGATGAAGCCGGGGGAGACGGCGTTGACCCGGACGCCCTGCGGGCCCCATTCGAGCGCGGCCGTCCGGGTGAACGCGGCGAGCCCGGCCTTGGCGGCGGAGTAGGCGGCGAAACCGGGCGCCGCCATGCCCGCGTGGACGGACGCGACGTTGACGATCGCGCGATCCCCGCCGTCCCCGTCCGCGCCTTCCGCCGCGGCGAACGCCCGGGACAGCCGGACGGCGGCGTGCAGCGAGACCTCGAAGGTGCGGTGCCAGCCGTCCGGCGTCCCTTCGGCGATCGGCGCGCGTTCCTCCGCGAACGCGCAGTTGACCAGCACGGACGGCGGTCGCGGGCAGGCGGCGAGCACGCGTTCGGGGGCGTCGGCGCCGGTGATGTCGAGGCGCAGCCCGCTTCCCGCCGCGACGTCGACGCCGATCACCGTGTCGCCGCGCTCGGCGAACGCGGCGGCGATAGCGGCGCCGATGCCGCCGGCCGCGCCGGTGACGACGGCGACCCGTCCGGTCGCGTTCTTGCCGGTCGCGTTCGTTCCGGGCACAGGGTTCTTTCCGGTCACAGGGGCACCTCCAGGAGGGCGCCGTCGAGCGGCCCGGCCGCGCCGCCGAGCGGGCGGGACGCGGTGGTCACGACGAGCCGGCCGTCCGCGAAGGCGCAGCTCGTCGGGTGCGAGACCGGCAGCGGGACGCGGCGGCGGAGCCGGCCGTCGGGGGCGTGGGCGAGCAGGCACGACCCGCCCCACATCGCCACCCAGACGTCGCCGTCGGGGGCGACGGCCAGGCCGTCGGGCTCGCCGCCGGTCGCGGCGAACACTCGGCGGCCGGACAGGGCGCCGTCGCGGACGTCGAACACGTCGACGCGGCCGGTCGGGGTGTCGACGTAGTAGAGCAGCGAGCCGTCCGGGGAGAACCGGATCCCGTTGGAGATCGTCACCCCGGTCACGACCGGCTCCGGGACGCCGCCCGGCTCGATCCGGTAGAGCGCACCGCGGCCGGGCTCGGCCTTCGTGCCGATCCAGATGCGTCCGGCGGCGTCCACGACCCCGTCGTTGAGCCGCTCGCCCGGCGCGCCGGGCACCGAGTGCTCGACCGTCCGCGAGCGGAGCCGGACGAGGCCGGTCCCCTGCGCGACCAGCGGCTCCCCGCCGTCCAGCGGCCACGCGAACGACACCGGCGGGCCGACGTCCACGGTCTCGGTGGCACCGGAACCGAGGTCGGTGCGGTGCACCAGGCCGCCCGGGACGTCCACCCACAGCAGCCGCCCGCCGTCCCAGACGGGGCTCTCGCCGACGAGGGCGCGCACGTCCCCGATCGCTTCGATCCGTTCCGTCATCGCCGCAGCAGCCCCTTGCCGAGCCCGTCGGCGACGAGGTTGAAGCCGACCACCAGCAGCGTCACCGCGATCATGGGGCCGATCGCGTACGCCGGGTTGGCGTTGAGGAACGAGGCGCTGGAGCGCAGCAGCGAGCCGAGCGACGGCGCCGGGGGCCGCACGCCGATGCCGACGAAGCTCATCGCGCCCTCGACGAACACCGCGAGCGACAGCGACAGCGCGGCCTGCACGATCAGCGCGTCCAGGCCGTTGGGCAGGATGTGGCGCAGCAGCAGCCGCCCCGGCCCGACGCCGGCGATCGTCGCGGCGACGGCGTAGTCGCGGTCCCGTTCGGTCATGACCGCGTCCCGCGCGATGCGCCCGAACAGCGGGACGTTCACCCCGGCGACGGTGATCAGGACGGCGGTGGTGCCGGGACCGGCGATCGCCGCGACCGTCACCCCGAGGATCAGCGCGGTGAACGCCAGCGCGACGTCGAAGAACCGCTGCAGGACCAGGTCGACGACGCGGTGCGCTCCGCACAGCACGCCGAGCGCGGTGCCGGTCACCGCGCCGATCGGCACCGCGACCAGCGTGACGAGGACGTCCGTCCGGATGCCGTACAGCACCCGCGAGAAGATGTCGCGGCCGAACTCGTCGGTGCCGAGCAGGTGGCCGCCGCCCGCCTTGAGCAGCGCGTGCGCGCTCTGCGCCTCCGGGTCGTACCCGGTGAGCAGCGGCGCGGCGAGCCCCGCCAGGTACAGCAGGCCGACGATGGCGAGGCCGATCCGGGCGGACGGGGTCGCGAGGCCCCGCCGCATCACGCCCCGCCCGGCGGCGCCCTTCTTCACAGGGGCCCGTTCGGGGGTTTCCATCACGCCCTGGGTCATGACGCCTCCAGCCGTCGGCGCGGGTCGAGAGCGGCGTGCGCGAGGTCCGTGAGCGTCTGCAGCACGACGAACACCGCGACCGCGAGCAGCAGCAGGTCCTGGACGAGCAGGTAGTCGCGGTTGAGCACGCCCTTGAGCAGCAGCTGGCCCACGCCCGGCCACGCGAAGATCGCCTCGACGACGATCGCGCCGCCGAGCAGCTGCCCGATCTGGATGCCGAGCAAGGTGACGACCGGCGGCAGCGCGTTCGGGATCACGTGCCGGACCAGGGTGCGGCGCCGGCTCAGCCCCTTGGCGACGCAGGTCCGGACGTAGTCCTCGTCCTGGACGCGGCGGATCGACGCGGTGAGGAACCGGGCGATCGTCGCGGCGGCGGGCAGCGCCAGGCACAGCGCCGGCATGATCAGGTACTGCCAGCCGATCGCGGGATCGGCCGGCAGCGCGACCCGCCCGCCGGCGGGCAGCAGCCGGATCGACACCGCGAACAGCAGCACCAGCAGCACGCCGGTGACGTAGGGCGGGACCGCGAACGCCAGCCCGGTGAAGCCGCTCGCGGCGCCCCGCATCCAGCGGTTCCGCGGCACCGCCGCGAGGATCCCCGCGGCGCCGCCGATCACGATCGCGAGGACGAGCGCGCCGAGCGTCAGCTCGAGCGTCGCGCCGAGCCCGTTGCCGATGAGCCGCGAGATCGGCGCGCCGAGGATGTAGGAGTTCCCGAGGTCGCCGGTGAGCGTCCCGCCGAGCCAGCCGAGGTACTGCATCGGCAGCGGCCGGTCCAGGCCGAGGTTCTCCCGGACGTTCGCGATCGTCTGCGGCGTCGCGTCCGGTCCGGCCAGCACGACCGCGGGATCGCCGGGGGCGAGCCGCAGCACGAAGAAGACCAGGACGGACGCCACGGCCAGCACCAGCAGCGCGGACGGGACGCGGCGCAGGCTGTAGCGGATCATGCCGAGCCCAGCTCCGCACCGTCGAGGTCGATGTAGTCGAACATCGAGTAGGACAGGCCCTTCACGCGCTTCGACACGGTGTAGGTGTGCGCGCTGACCACCAGGTCGCTGACGAACTGCTGGTCGAGCAGGAAGTCGTTGACCTTGCCGATGACCTCGGGGGACTGCTTCGTCCACAGGTCGTCGGCGAGCCCCCGGTACTCCGCGGACTCGAACCGCGAGGAGTTCTTCTCCGCGTTGAACGGGAACGCGCCCTTGATCAGCGTGGCCGGGCTGAGGTGGCCGAACCCGTGCCCGTTGACGAACAGGCCGGGCAGCCCGTCGCCGGTCAGCTTGGCCTGGAAGTCGGGGCCCTGCAGCGGCACGGCGGTCGCGTCCAGCCCGATCTCCTTCAGGTTGAACTGCACGATCTCGGCGATCTTGGCGTTGGTGCCGAGCGCGGCGTTGTACAGGATCTGGACCTTCGCGCCGTCCGCGCCGGCCTTGCCGATCAGCTCCTTGGCCTTGGCGACGTTCCGCGTGTAGGTCGCGGCCTTCGCCTTGTCGTAGGCGGGGGAGGTGGGCGACCAGGGCAGCGACGAGACGGTGCCGATGCCGCCGAGCACCTGGCCGAGGATCCGGTCGCGGTCCACGGCGAACGCGATGGCCTGCCGGACCTCCTTGCGGTCCAGCGGCTTGACGGTCACGTTGGACGCCACGTAGAACGCCGAGTCGTTCGCGTCGGAGGCCACGACGTGGAAGTCCGGGTCGCCCTTGATCGCGGCGGCGTCCAGCGGGGCCAGGTCGAGCGCGAGGTGCGTCTGGCCCGACCGCAGCGACGCGACCATCGACTGCGACTCGGTGATGATGTCGATCTGGACGCCGTCCAGCTTCACCGGCTTGAAGTACTTGTCGTTGCAGACGAGCTTGAGGCCCTGGCCCGGCGTGTAGGACTCGACCTTGAACGGCCCGGTCCCGACGAACTTCTTCCCGGTCATCAGGTCCTTGATCGACTCCCTGTCCGGGATGATCATGATCTCGAACAGGTCGAAGACGTTGCTGACCGGGTGCTCGAACTCGATCGTCACCTCGTGGTCGCCGTTCCTGGTGACCTTCGAGACGGCCTGCGCGACGTGCTTGAGCTGCGACGCGACCGTCGGCTGCTTGAGGTTGTCCAGCGCGAACACCACGTCGTCGGCGGTGAACGGGCGGCCCGAGTGGAACACCACGTCGGTGCGCAGCCTCAGCGTGATCGACGTGTCCTTCTGCTCCCACGACCGCGCGAGCCCCGGCATCGGCTTCAACGTCCGGTGGTCGTACTCGGTCAGCGTGTTGAACACCGTCCGGCAGATCGACATGTTCGGGTTGTTCTGGCTGAACAGCGTCGACGGGGCGATGTCGGCGCCCTGCGCGATCCGCAGCACCTTCCTGCCGCCCGAGCCGCCCGAGGCGGCCTGGTCGACGGCCGACGAGCAGCCCGGCAGCGCGGTCGCGGCGACACCGAGGCCCAGCGCGCCGAGGAAGGCGCGACGGTTCATGTGGGGGTTCATGGAGCGCTCCAGACGAGGGTCACACGGGGGTGGGTGGGATCGAGGTCCAGGCCGGCGCCGGGACCGTCGGGCAGATGAAGGAGGCCGTCGCGGAGCCGTTCGGCCGGACGCGCGACCCCGGGCCGCCAGTCCGCCTCGCCGAACATGTACTCCAGGACGCCGGGGACGACCCCGGTGAGATGCGCGCTGAACGCGGTCGCCACCGGGCCGCTCGGATTGTGGAACGACACCTCGGCCCCGCCGTCGGCCGCCGCCCGCGCCAGCTCCAGCGCGGCCCGCACGCCGCCCGCGTGCTTGACGTCCGGCATGACCACGTCGAGCAGGCCGCCCGCGGCGCGCACCTCCCCGGCCGCGGCGGCGAACTCGCCGCCCGCCAGCCGCAGCGGCCACAGCGCGCGCAGCCGCCGCAGCCCCGGCAGGTCGCCGATGCCGGCCGCGTCCTCCAGCCAGGCCGGACGCAGCGCCGCCAGCTCGCCGAGCACCGGTTCGAGATCGTCCAGCGGCAGCCGCTCGTGGCAGTCGATCATGATCTCGACGTCCGGGCCGACCGCCGCGCGCACCGCCCGGACCCGGGCCAGGCCCAGCTCGGGCAGCGACCGGTCGCCCGGCACGTCGAACGGCGCGAGCTTCACCCGCGAGAACCCGGCGGCGACGGCCGCGCGCGCCGTCGCGGCCACCTCCCCGGGCTCCCGGCCGCCCGGGACGCGGTTCAGGTTCGCGTACACGGGGACGGGACCGGGATCGCTGCCGCCCAGCCACTTCCACAGCGGCACACCGGCGCGCCGCGCCGCCAGGTCGCAGCGCGCCTGCTCGATCGCGCCCCGCACGGTGGTGGACAGGAACGAGCCCGGATCCGGGTCCTCGCCTCGCGCCAGCGCCGCCAGCCGGCCGGCGATCGCCTCCGGCGTCCCGCCGTCGGAGCACTCGCCCCAGCCGGTGAGGCCCGCCTCGTCCAGGCGCAGGACCATCCAGTCGGTGCGCGGCGACACGTCCACCCGGTACAGCCGCATCACGCGAGCACCCCGAGCGGGTCGGTCAGCACGTCCGCCAGCACCGGCGCCGCGGCCGCGACCACCAGGGCCCCGGCGCCCAGCGCCGTCGCGCCGATCCGGCCCTCCACATCGCGCCCGCGCCGCGCGCACCGGGCGGCCTCCGCGCGCAGGTCGTCGAGGTACTCCTCGGCCTGGACGACCCCGCCCGCCAGCACCACCCGGCTCGGGTTCACCAGGTCGATCACGGTCCCCAGCGCCCGCCCGACCATCACGGCCCGGTCCCGCAGCAGCGCGCGCATGTCCTCCCGGCCGTCCCTGGCGGCGGCGATGACCGGTTCGAGCGCCGGCTCGCCGCCGGCCGCGGCCAGCACCGCCGCGTCGCTGGCCACGGCGATCAGGCAGCCGGTCCGGCCGCATCCGCACTCGACACCGGACTCGGGCGCCACCTGCAGATGGTCGATGCCGCCCGCCGCCGAGCCGGGACCGCTGTGGATCTTCCGGTTGAGCACGATCGCGGCGTCCACCACCTGCCCGACGAACACCAGCACCAGGTCGTCGGCCTCCCGCCCCGCCCCGAACCACAGTTCGGCCTCGGCGGTGGCGCGCACGTGCTGCTCCACCCGGACCGGGCCCGGCAGCCGCCCGTCCAGCAGCGCCCGCAGCGGCACGTCCGTCCAGCCGAGCGGCCGGTGCTCGACGACCGTCCCGCCATCGACCCAGCCGCCGATGCTGACACCGCAGCCCAGCACGCGGCCGGCACCGCCGTTGCCGGCGAGGAACGCGGCCACGCCTTCGGCCGCCTGCCCGACGATGCCCTCGGGGGAGAGGTCCTTGTGCGGCAGCGCCGTCTGCGCGAGCGGGCCGCCGTCCAGCGCCACCAGCCCGAGCGTCGTGCGCATCAGCCCGATGTGGACGCCGAGGACGACCCGCCTGCTGCGCTCGATCCGCACCGGAATGCTCGGCCGGCCGAGGTCCGCCGGCTGCTGCGCGCCGCCCTCCGCCAGCAGGCCCGCCTCCATCAGGCTCGCGGTCAGCTTGGTGACGCTCGGCGCGGACAGGCCCGTCCGCCGCGCGATCTCCGCGCGCGAGGCCTGGCCCGCCCCCAGCACCGCCCGCATCACCGCCGACGCGTTCGCCCGCCGCATGCCCTCCGCGCGATTGCCGCTGGTGACCACGCCGATGCGGTCGCTCTCCAGATCCACGCCACCACTCCATCGATTTACTAAGTTTCCGAAACTTAATAAGTCGCCCCTGGTCGACGCAAGACCTCCCTCCATCACAGTCAAGTCACAACCACCCGCACCCACCGCCGACGGGGCGCGGACGGCATGTCCAGCACCGCCAAGGCGCATGCGGCGCCAGGGCTGGCCGCGAGTCGCTCGCAGGGCACAACCCGAGGGCACGCCCAGACCGCCGAGAAATCGTTCGCCGGCACAGGCGACGACCAAAAGCCCACCAAACTGAACCCCGACCGCATGACCCCCGCCACCCCCCAACTCGGCCCCGACGCCGTCCATCTCGCCGGCGCGTTGCAGCGCCGACAGACGACACCCCCACATCCGCTCGCACCGACCGTGCTCTGCGCCTCCTCGCGATTGCCGACGAGCCCAAACCCGCCCCCCACCTGCAGGCTCTCTGCCCTGCGCCGAGACACTCCGCCACCCCACCCACACCCGCCCGCTCGGCGCCTGTTCCGCAACGAGCCCCGACAAATTGCGGACCATGACCGCCCGGCCCGAGGAACCCTCCGAGGGCCCGGCCGCGATCTACGACGCGCTCCCACGATCACACCGCGAGCAGTTCAGGACCGAGTACGACCAGGCGCTGGACGCTGCGCACGACCTGGCGCGGTTCAAACAGGTCCGAACTCTGCTCCAGCCGTGGCGCCTACGAGCCATCGCCTACGCCCGTCCCGGCTACGAAGAGGCCATCCAGGACGCCCTACAAGGCCGCGAGGACGCCTTCGTCCGGTACACACCGCCGGGCTGGGAAGGCCAGGTGTGACCTACCGCTTCGACGGCTTC
Organism: Actinomadura sp. NPDC048394; assembly: GCF_040651755.1. Taxonomy (NCBI): domain Bacteria; kingdom Bacillati; phylum Actinomycetota; class Actinomycetes; order Streptosporangiales; family Thermomonosporaceae; genus Actinomadura; species Actinomadura sp. NPDC048394. The sequence continues at coordinate 39,360 of NZ_JBEZJL010000042.1, forward strand.
CACGGCCGCGCCCTGCACGGCTGAACGGGCTCCCCGAGCAGACCCGCAACGGCCGCTCGAACGTCTCCTCCAACTCCTGGAGTCCCCTTGGATGCCGTCCCGGAACGTCGGGCTCAGACGGCACTACGCCATGCGATCTTCGGCAAAGACAACCAGGGCATGCTGCCCCTCCTCGCCGACGGCAAGGCAGAGACCATCCGCATCATCGACATCCTCTAGGCCGGCTAGCGCCTGAGACATCTCGACGGCCCTCTCGTCGCGTGGTACCGCTCCCCACGACAGCCTCGGCCGTGCAGCGTGGCCGCAGTTCTTCCCCACCTTCATCCCCCCGGCCCCGACGAGGACCGCACGGACGAACGGACCACCCTCCGGGGCGCGGGGGCCAGGGAGCGGCGCAGCCCTCTTAGTTCGAGCTCGCTCAACCAACTCTCGCGCGGATCTCGTTGGCCTGTGCCCGAGCGGCCTCCGCCGCTGCGGCCGCTTGCTCCCGGTCCGATTCGAACAAGAGCCGCTGGGCCAACTCATCGAGTACATCCGCCATCTCGTCCCGCCACTCAGCGAACGCGAGGGACTGAGCCTCCGATGGTCGACGGGCACGCACCTCGCGTAGCCGCTTCAAGGAACGCTTGAGTTCCGCCGGGATGGTCACGGTCACCTTCAAAGTGGGTCTGAACCGATCGTAGGCGGCGGCGCGACCCCATGGGGACCGGCCGGAGCAGGGCCGGCGGACGCATCGCGATGCGCGGCCTGACGCGGCCGCCCGGTGACCGGCGCCCCCGCCGCACGTTCCGGCCGCCCAGGCGCGGGCCCGCACAGCGCCCCAAGCGCCGCCGCCCTTGATCCCGTTCCGCGTATGTTCGTGAACGGCGACAAACGGTGGCGTACGGCTGCGCATACGCGAAACCCCGGGGACCGGCGTTGTGCCAGGTCGACCGGGGTCTTGGTTGATCGTTTCTGGGTGCTCCCTGCAGGATTCGAACCTGCGCACACGGCTCCGGAGACCACCACCGAACAGCCTGTCTACCAGCGAGACATCGGGGCTTTGCCAGATTGTGGACGCAGATGGAACACAGGGGGCCGCTGAAAGCTCCTCCAGCGTGGCCGCGTGCAGCGCCCAGGGGTCTCATGCGATGCGCTGCACTGTGCTCTACCGCCACGCATGGGGAACGATTAAGCCCTCGGATCGCCTATGCCGAGATCGCTATGCCGCCCTTCTTGCGCGGAGCGGGAGTCCACCTGCTCCCCGGTGAGGAGACCACATCCGGACTAGGCCGTGCCCTGAGGAGCACCGTCTGATAGAAGAACACCCGGCGACTGGAAAATCGATGACAAGGGCGTAGTGATGCATGAAAATTTGAATGCAGGTTATGCCGCGATATGGGGAGCCTTTGGAGCGCTTGCTTATCAAACGCTATTTTTCCTCCAGAGAATGAATGCGGTTCTGGATAGACGTTCACAGGTCCGAAGTGAGAAGGGTGATGCGAAAATCGAGGGAAAAGGAGCCGACGGAAAAGGGGGTAATGAAGATGTAAGGCGAAACTCTGCTATTGAAACTAATGAGGATAGTGGAGTAAACGGCATTAGAGACAAAGCAACCTATAAGGAGTCAGTCAGAATTTTCGATATGGCGGATGCTGTTGTTGTGGTTATTAGGGTCACAATGGGTGCTGCTCTGGCTGCAGCCGGAGCATCGTTCGTGTCTATCGACAGACCGGTTATTGCCTTCGGTATTGGGGTGGTTAGTCCAGAGTTGTTGAGGCAATTTTCCTCGTTCAGTAAATTTGATAGCGACGGCATAAGGCCCTCGGTTGACGTCAACGTCCCGATAGATCGCCTAAAGGAGTTGGACGATATTCTCACGACTCGGGAGAGTCGGGCGCAGGGCGACGAAAGAATCAGCGAACTGGAGACGCGGCTTCTGGAGCTAAGTAGGGGACTTGATCGCGAAGTTGAGGCTCAGAGTCGCGAGTTGCGGCAGCAGCAGCTACTCATTGATATGTATGAGCAGGGGCTCCGAGATTCAAGAACGAGCTTTCGCGTAAGCATCCTAGGTGCTATAGCGGGCGCTCTAATAGTTTTCGCAGGTGTCGGTATGGGTGTCTTCAAGAATGGTTCCGACGGCCAAATGTATGCATCGATTGTCGCAACGCTAGCCGGAGCAACGATCGATATTGTTGCTGGTGTCTTCATTGTGCAATCAAGTCAAGCGAGGAAACATCTAGCTAGGCTAGTAGCGATGTTAAGACATGATCAGCAGGTTGGATGGCGAGTCGCGAAAGCACTTTCCATCGCCAGTTCCATAGGTGACTCGGGGAAGCAAGATGAACTCCATGAATGGATCGCGAAACAAGTGCTTAACATCGAGATTAGTACTGCTTTAGCCGATGGGGAGGCGCAACCTGACGATGCTAAAGCCGAGGAAAAATCTTCGACTGAGGGCGGCAGTGCGAACCTAGAACCGGGATCATCGAAATAACGTCTAGTCCACGCAGAACGGACGTCCAATGCTCTTGCGCGCCCGATGCGGCAATCCATCTTCCTCCGTTCGGTCAGCGGCGCGGATGTGGGCTATCTCGTGGTCGAAGGCCGGCGACGCCGAGCCAGGCGTGTGCGACCCAACGTGGCCTCCTTACCTGGACAGACGTCGGTAGTGTGTTGGACCACGTCCGGCAGACGTGGACTGCTCGCGTGTAGTGCGAGAAGCTTGTGGCATGGCCAAGCTGGCCATGACATCGAGCCGGTGGGAAGAACTCACGGCCCTGCTAAAAGATGAGCAGAGACTTCGTCGTGAGTACCCCAAGGTTGCTGAGTATCTGGACATGGCGGCAAACCTGGCAGGGCCGGTGACGATCACGTCGACGCTCAGTTCGACTTGCGATTCGTTCACTACATGACGGGTGGCAGCATCGTGAGCCGTAACCCGTACTGGGATATCGTTGAACCGCTCGTTAATGAGCATGACGGCCGCCTCGTGGTGAACGGTGGTCGGGCAGAAGGAAGCGCGCGACTCGCCTTCGCGCAGATGCTTTTGCAGGCAACCTACGCGTATGCGATCCCCGCCCCGCAAACCATCGAATGGATAGCGGACTTTTGTGACGACCTGCCGATTGTAGAGCTTGGGGGCGGGCGAGGGTATTGGGCTGCGCAGTTGGCGCACGCGGGGTTGACCGTTGATGTGTACGACTCAGAGCCGCCGGAAAAGGCTGCGAACGCTTCATTTCCTGAAGTAGCCGGACAGGCGGACGTTTGGCATCCTGTCAGGGGCCTGGCCAAGTTCGCTACTCGTACCCGGACGGCCATAGTGTCGAGGTGCTCCTGAAGATCTACGCCAAGGTCATCGCCGGTCAGGACCGCGTGTGGGAGGGACGCATAGACGACGCCTTGATGAACTGAGCCGTTGGGCGGCTGAATGCACTTGTTGGGCAAACTAGACGCCGACTCGCTATGTGTGGGTCGGCGCCTAGTCTCAGACTCGGAAGCCCGAGGTCCCTAGCTAGGCCAGTGCAACCATTGGGCCAGGCCGACTGCGGAACTGAGCACGGTTGCTACACCGACGACGGTGGCAGCTATCTTCGCCGCCACCCGTCCGGAGCGCGCCGCAGGCATGTCGGCCGCTGCATTTCGATCACGCTCGGCGTCGAAAGTGACGTTCACAGTGAAGGCGACCACCTGTGCCTCCTGGTCAATCTCGCGCGCGCTACCCTCGAAGGGCGTCATCATGTCTCCCGAGACTTGATGGCTCTAGGGCGGTTCCCTGTGCCAGCAGGGGAACCGCCCTCCTACGTTCTCAACGGTCTCGAATCAACCCGCTCAAAGTGTCAGCCGTGTGCTGACAGTCCTGCGATGCTTGCGTGATATGTCCAGCCGTGACGAGAGACTCCGAAACCTGGTGCTGATGCGAGCTGAGACGGCACTCGGCATGGCGAGCTACCTCCTAGGTGTTGCTGACCCATGCGAGGCAGCGGATCCCGGCGAGATCGTTATCGAGGCTGGCGTGATTCGGAGTCTGCAGAAGGATCTTTTGCAGTTAGAGGCTCTGACCTGCGCTTTGATGCAGGATGCGGGGATGTCTTGGGACGCGATCGCTAGCTACTACGGGGTGTCTCGCCAATCACTGCATCGAAGGCTTGCCGCTGCGTCCGACAAGGCCCTGCAGCAGGCCCAAGACGAGCCCGCGGTCGTAGAAGAGAACCTCAGAGAAGATCTAGGGCACGCTGTGACGATGGTGAAACATCTGGCGAGAAAGATCAGGCCCGAGATCGAACAGGCCGCTCAGGTTTGGCGAGAGCGAAGGCGGCAGCCCGGTTGGTGGCATCTGTAGGGCGGGCGGCGGTGATGCTGGAACACAGATGGAACGCGCGCCGTGGCATACGGCGTCTCGCGGTGGCATCTGATGTCTCATGGCCCGTGGACGACAAGGGCCGGTTTCCGCAGGTCAAGCGCGGAAACCGGCTGATCGTTTAGGGGTGCCCCCTGCAGGATTCGAACCTGCGCACACGGCTCCGGAGGCCGTTGCTCTATCCCCTGAGCTAAGGGGGCCCTTGCGTCGCGGTGCGGCGCGTGTTGGAAGGTTACCAGGGTTGGCGGGCTTGCGCGTACGTGGACGTTCGCCGTGCGTTCGGGGGTGGAGTCGACTAACTTCGAGGCCGTGACCGAGCCTCTGGGACGCGTGCTGGTCGTCGACGACGACGAGGTGATCCGGCAGCTCATCGCCGTGAACCTGCAGCTCGAGGGGTTCGAGGTGGCGACCGCGGTGGACGGCCAGGACTGCCTGGAGAAGGTGGCCGAGGTGCGGCCGGACGTGATCACCCTGGACGTGATGATGCCGCGGCTGGACGGGTGGGTGACGGCCGTCCGGCTCCGGGAGGACCCGGGGACCGCGCACATCAGGGTCGTGATGATCACGGCGCGGGCGCAGGAGCACGACGTGCGGCGCGGGCACGAGATCGGCGTGGACGCCTACGTGACGAAGCCGTTCGACCCGAACCAGCTGATCCAGACGGTGCGGAAACTCGCTGCGGTGTCCAGATAGTGGTCGGATAGTCTCACCAGGGTGACTCCGGCCGAGGTGAGCGATGCCCTTGTGGAGGCGGCGCGCGGTGCCGTCGCCGAGGGCGGGCGGGCCGTCGAGGTGCCCGACGAGGTGCTCGTCCTGGCGTGCGGGGCCGGGGTCTTCGAGAGTCCCGTGGCGCTGGTGCTGGGGTTGGAGCCGGAGGCGATCGCGAAGCGGGTCGGCGGGTCCGTCACCGGGCGCGGGTTCGTGCGGGTCGAGGTGCCGGCGGCGGACGTGGTGAAGGCCATCCTGCGGGATCCCGGTTACGGGACCGCGTGCGTTCCGCGGTTCGGGTGGGACGACCGGCCGAGGTCGTTCGAGAATCCGGGTTTTTCGGTGCGGTACGCGTATGCGCGGGCCTGCTGGACGGGGCGGTGGGCTCGGGATCTCGGGGTGGGGACCGGGGAACTGCGAACCCCGGAGCCCGCGGAGCTGCGGTTGGTGGGTGTGCTGGGCGAGGTGCCCGGGCGAGCGAAGCAGGCGGAGCGGGAAGGCGACGCCCGGCCGCTGGCGTTCTGTCTGGAGAGGGTCGCCGGGGCGTACCACGACGTCCATGAGCGGTGCCCGGCCGTGCCCCTGGGGGACGAGAAACCCGGGGCGGTGCACGCGGGACGCGCCGGGCTGGCGCGGGCCGTGCGCATCGCCCTCGGCAACGGCCTGAAGATGATCGGTGAGACCCCTAGAGAGCGGATATGAGTCGAGTTCACCCTGCCGGGCCCCGGCACGCTGACGTCCTGCCCGAAGACCACCCGGCGGGGCCGGCGGACGACCTGAACGCGCTGGACCCGCACGTGTGGCCGCGCGGCGCGACCCGCGCGGACGGCGTGCTGACGATCGGCGGCGTCGACGTGCGGGACCTGGCGAAGGAGTACGGCACGCCCCTGTACGTCTATGACGAGGAGGACGTGCGGTCCCGGGCGAGGGAGTACGCGGCGGCGTTCCACGACGGTGACGTGCATTACGCGGGCAAGGCGTTCCTGTGCACGGCGGTGGCGCGGTGGCTGAACGAGGAGGGCCTCGGGCTGGACGTGTGCAGCGGCGGCGAGCTGGCCGTGGCGCTGGCGGCGGGGTTCCCGACGGAGCGGATCACGCTGCACGGGAGCAACAAGGCGTCCTGGGAGCTGGAGCAGGCGCTGGAGGCCGGGGTCGGCCGGATCGTCGTGGACTCGTTCGAGGAGATCGCCCGGCTGGGGTACCTGGCGCAGGAGCGGGGCGTCCGGCCGAAGGTGATGGTGCGGGTCACGACGGGCGTCGAGGCGCACACGCACGAGTTCATCGCGACCGCGCACGACGACCAGAAGTTCGGGTTCTCCAGGAGCTCGGGGGCGGCGCTCGAGGCCGTGAGGCGGGTGCTGGCGCTCAAGCAGCTGGAGCTGGTGGGGCTGCACAGCCACATCGGGTCGCAGATCTTCGACGTGGACGGGTTCGAGGTCGCGGCGCACCGGCTGGCGGAGCTGCTGGTGGCGATCCGCGACGAGCACGGGATCGAGCTGCCGGAGCTGGACCTCGGCGGCGGCTACGGGATCGCGTACCTGCCGGGGGAGGAGCCGCACGACCCGAAGTCGATGGCGGACGGCCTCCGGGAGATCGTCGCGCACGAGTGCCGGGCGTACGGGCTGGCGATGCCGCGGCTGACGGTGGAGCCGGGACGGGCGATCATCGGCCCGGGCGGCGTGACGCTGTACGAGGTCGGCACGGTGAAGGACGTCGAGGGGCTGCGGACGTACGTGTCCGTGGACGGCGGGATGAGCGACAACCTGCGGACCGCGCTGTACGGCGCGGAGTACACCGGCGCGCTCGCGAGCCGGTCGTCCGACGCATCCCCCATGCTCAGTAGGCTTGTCGGCAAGCACTGCGAAAGCGGGGACATCGTCGTGCGGGACCTGTGGTTCCCCGAAGATATTGCGGCGGGGGACCTGGTGGCGGTGGCCGCGACCGGTGCGTACTGTCGATCGATGGCCAGTAACTACAACCACGTCCCGAAGCCCGCCGTGGTGGCGGTGAAGGACGGCAGGTCGCGCGTGATCGTCCGCCGGGAGACCGCCGAGGACCTGCTGCGGCTGGATGCGGATGCGGAGGTCCGAGCGTGAAACCCGAACGTGGCCCGCTGCGGGTCGCGCTGCTGGGATGCGGCGTCGTCGGCAGCGAGGTCGTCCGGCTGCTGCGCGAGCAGGCCGACGATCTCGCGGCGCGGGTGGGGACGCCGCTGGAGCTGGCCGGGGTCGCGGTGCGGCGGCCCGAGCGGGTCCGCGCGGGCGTCGACCCGGAACTGGTCACGACGGACGCGCAGGGCCTGGTCACGCGGGACGACGTGGACATCGTCGTCGAGGTGATCGGCGGGATCGAGCCGGCCCGGACGCTGATGCTGGAGGCGATGAAGACCGGCAAGTCGGTCGTCACCGCGAACAAGGCGCTGCTGGCCGAGGACGGGGCGACGCTGTTCGCGGCGGCCCGCGAGTACGGCGCGGACCTGTACTACGAGGCGTCGGTGGCGGGCGCGATCCCGCTGCTGCGGCCGCTGCGGGAGTCGCTGGTCGGCGACCACGTGCACCGGGTGCTCGGCATCGTCAACGGCACGACGAACTACATCCTCGACCAGATGGACTCGAACGGCGCCGGGTTCAACGAGGCGCTGGAGGAGGCGCAGGCGCTCGGGTACGCGGAGGCGGACCCGACGGCGGACGTCGAGGGCTTCGACGCGGCGGCGAAGGCCGCGATCCTGGCGCAGTTGGCGTTCCACACCCCGGTGACCGCGGCGGACGTGCACCGGGAGGGCATCACCGAGGTGTCCGCGGCGGACGTCGCGGGCGCCAAGGGCATGGACTGCGTGGTCAAGCTGCTGGCGATCTGCGAGCGGGTCCCCTCGGAGGACGGCCGCAACGGGCGCGGGGTGTCGGTGCGCGTGTACCCGGCGATGATCCCGCGGTCGCATCCGCTGGCGAGCGTCCGCGAGGCCTACAACGCGGTGTTCGTGGAGGCGGAGTCGGCGGGGTCGCTGATGTTCTACGGCGCGGGCGCGGGCGGCGCCCCGACGGCGTCGGCGGTGCTCGGCGACCTGGTCGCGGTGGCGCGCAACGTGGTCGGCGGCACGCCGGGCCCGGTCGAGGTGACGTACGCGAAGCTGCCGGTGCTGCCGATGGGCGAGACCGTCACCCGTTACTACATCCACCTGGACGTGACGGACGAGGCGGGCGTGCTCGCCGCCGTCGCCGCGGAGTTCGCGCGGCACGAGGTGTCGATCCAGGCCGTCCGGCAGGTGGGGCTGGGCGAGGAGGCGCAGCTCGTGGTGGTGACGCACCGGGCCCCGGACGCGGCGCTGTCGGCGGTCGTCGAGGGTCTGCGCGGGCTGGGCAGCGTCCGCGAGGTCGCGAGCGTCATGCGCGTCGAGGGCGAGGAGTGAGATCCCGGTAGAATCCGGGTCCACATTCGCAGGTCAGCCAAGGAGACACTGACGTGAACGGGAACGCCCGCGTGTGGCGCGGCCTCATCGAGGAATACCGCGACCGGCTTCCGGTGACGGACGCGACGCCCGTGGTGACGCTGCTGGAGGGCGGCACGCCGCTGGTGCCGGCCGTCCGGATCTCCCAGCTGACCGGCTGCGAGGTGCACCTGAAGGTCGAGGGCCTCAACCCGACGGGGTCGTTCAAGGACCGCGGGATGACGATGGCGATCAGCAAGGCGGCCGAGGACGGCGCCAAGGCGGTCATCTGCGCCTCGACCGGCAACACCTCCGCGTCGGCCGCGGCGTACGCGGTGCGGGCCGGGATGACGTGCGCGGTGCTCGTCCCCAACGGCAAGATCGCGATGGGGAAGCTGGCGCAGGCGCTGGTGCACGGCGCGCGGCTGCTGCAGGTGGACGGGAACTTCGACGACTGCCTGGAGCTGGCCCGGAAGCTGTCCGTCGACTATCCGGTGGCGCTGGTCAACTCCGTCAACAAGTACCGGCTGCAGGGGCAGAAGACCGCCGCGTTCGAGATCGTGGACGCGCTCGGCGACGCGCCCGACGTGCACTGCCTGCCCGTCGGCAACGCCGGCAACATCTCCGCGTACTGGATGGGCTACAAGGAGTACGCCGCCGACAAGGTCGCCGCGCAGACGCCCCGGATGCTCGGCTTCCAGGCGAGCGGCGCGGCGCCGTTCGTCAAGGGCGAGCCGGTGCTGAAGCCGCAGACGATCGCGACCGCGATCCGGATCGGCAACCCCGCGTCCTGGGACCTCGCGATCGCCGCCCGCGACGAGTCCGGCGGCGCGATCGACTCCGTCACCGACCGGCAGATCCTCGCCGCCTACCGGCTCCTCGCTCGGGAAGAGGGCGTGTTCGTGGAGCCGGCGTCCGCGGCGAGCGTCGCGGGCCTGCTCCAGGCCGCCGAGCGGGGCGTCGTGAAGCCCGGCTCGAAGGTCGTCTGCACGGTGACCGGCAACGGCCTCAAGGACCCCGACTGGGCGATCTCCGGCGCGCCGGCGCCGACCGTCGTCCGCGTCGACGCCCACGAGGCGGCCTCCGCGCTCGGCCTCACCTGATGGGGGCGCCGGAACGGTCCGTCCTGGTGCGGACGCCGGCGACGAGCGCGAACCTGGGGCCGGGCTTCGACTCGCTCGGCCTCGCGCTGTCGCTGTACGACGACGTCGAGGTGGCGCTGACCGGCGACGGGGTGTCCATCGAGGTGGACGGCGAGGGCGCCGAGGTCGCCGACCGCGGCGAGCGGCACCTGATCGTGAAGGTGCTGCGCCGGGCCTTCGAAGCGCTGGACGAACTCGCCGCGGCCGGACCCGGCCAACCGTCCGGCCAGCCGAAGGGCATCCGGCTGCGGTGCCGCAACCGCATCCCGCACAGCCGGGGGCTCGGCTCGTCGTCCGCGGCCATCGTCGCGGGGATCGTCGCGGCGCGCGCGCTGCACCCGCACGGCGACCTCATGGACGACGACGCCGCGCTGCGCCTCGCCACCGACATCGAGGGGCATCCCGACAACGTCGCGCCGTGCCTCGCCGGCGGCCTCACCATCGCCTGGACGACCCCGTCCGGTGCCCGGCTCGTCCGGCTGGAACCGCAGGTCAGGCAGGTCGTGGCGTTCGTGCCGGAGCAGCGGCTGGCGACCGAGCGGGCGCGCGGGCTGCTGCCCGGGACCGTCCCGCACGGCGACGCCGCGGCCAACGCCGGACGCGCCGCGCTGCTCGTCGCGGCGCTCACCGGCGGCCTCGGCGACGGGGTGCTGCTGGACGCGACGGAGGACCGGCTGCACCAGAATTACCGCGCCCCCGCGATGCCGGAGTCGGCGGAACTCGTCGAACGGCTGCGTTCCGCCGGAGTGCCCGCGGTGATTTCGGGGGCAGGACCCACTGTCCTGGCCTTCACAAACGCATCACGAGTTGATTCGATGGCTTCGCGAGTGGGTAATGGGTGGCACGAACACCCGTTGGACGTCGCGACCCGCGGCGCATGCGTCGTGCCCGGTGAACCCGGCCGCCGGACCTGACGCGGCGCCCGGACGGGCCGGCCCGCGGCCCGGGCCGCCGCGGCGCTCCGGCCGGTGCGGGTCCCCGCAGGATCCACCTAGGTAAAATGCGAAGACATCGACCTCTGGGGAATAGCAGTGTGCCCTGGTGATGTTAGGCTGATTGCCGCACCAGATGCCCCGTTCGGGGCAGCGTGCTCGTCAGCCGCGCGTCACCTGCCCGGCCCTCCGGCCGTGGCGGTCCCGCGTACCAGGCTCCCCGACACCGTGACATCCCGTTGTCAGGCATTCCAGCGAAACTACGGACGTGGCGGTAGCGGGGACACGTGCGAGCGAACCGTCCCGTCCACCATCTGGCTGTGCCCAGAAAATCGCCGATCCCGGCCCCATCGTGATCAGCGGAGCCCGACTCGGCGCCCCCGCCGGGCCGTATTACCGGGTTGACTGGCCGAACGCCGGCCGACGCCCGCTCCCTGGGAAGGACCCTTAGTGAGCGAATCCAGCGAACTCCTTACGGACGCATCCAGCACGGCACCCGCGGCCGACGCCGCCCAGAACGGCGCGGAGCCCGCCGCCCCCCGGCGCCGCCGGAGCGGCACGGGCCTGTCCGCCATGGTGCTGCCCGAGCTCAAGGCGCTCGCGTCCAGCCTCGGCATCACCGGCGTGACCGGGATGCGCAAGAGCCAGCTCATCGCGGCCATCCAGGAGAAGCAGGGCGGCGGCCAGGGGCAGGGCTCGGCGGGCGAGCAGGGAGCCGCTGCCAAGGCCGCCGCCGGGGCCGGCGCGGCCGACGCGGGCAAGGCCGCGCAGGACGCCGGCAAGGCCGAGACGGCCAAGGCCGAGCGCCCGCGCCGCACCCGCGCCGCGGCGAAGCGCGAGACGTCCGAGCAGGTCGCGATCCCCGAGACCGCGGCGGAGCAGCCCGCCGCCGACCGGCAGGCCGACAAGCAGGACGGCCGGCCGGAGAAGGCCGAGCGGCAGGGCGGCCGGCAGAGCGCGCGCACGGCGGACAAGCAGGACCGGGGGGCGTCCGAGGGCCGGGGCGACCGGCAGAACGACCGGCAGAACCGGGAGCCCGCCGCGGCCCAGGGCGGCGGCTCCGAGGACGGCGAGGCCCAGGGCGGCCGCGAGTCCGGGCGGGACGGCGGCCGCGAGGGCCGGGACGGGCGCGAGGGCGGGCGCCAGCGCCAGCGCGGCGGCCGCGACCGCGGCGAGGGCCGCGACCGGGGCGAGCGCGGTGAGCGCGGCGACCGGGGCGAGCGCGGCGACCGCGACGGCGGCGGCCGCGACGGCGGCGGCCGGCAGCGCGGCCAGAGCCAGGGCGGCGGCGGCCAGCACGACGACGACGAGGGCGGCCGGGGCCGGCGCGGGCGCCGGTTCCGCGAGCGCAACCGGGGCCGCGGCGGCCGCGAGCGCTACGAGGAGCCGGTGATCACCGAGGACGACGTCCTCATCCCGGTCGCGGGCATCCTCGACATCCTCGACAACTACGCGTTCGTCCGGACCACCGGCTACCTGCCCGGCCCGAACGACGTGTACGTCTCGCTGGCGCAGGTCCGCAAGAACGGCCTCCGCAAGGGCGACGTCATCACCGGCGCCGTCCGGCAGGCCCGCGAGGGCGAGCGGCGCGAGAAGTTCAACGCGCTCGTGCGGCTCGACACCGTCAACGGGATGGAGCCGGAGCAGGCCAAGGGCCGCGTCGACTTCACCAAGCTGACCCCGCTGTACCCGCAGGAGCGGCTGCGGCTGGAGTCCGACCCGGGCATCCTGACCACCCGGATCATCGACCTGGTGTCGCCGATCGGCAAGGGCCAGCGCGGCCTGATCGTGTCGCCGCCGAAGGCCGGCAAGACGATGGTGCTCCAGGCGATCGCGAACGCGATCACCAAGAACAACCCGGAGTGCCACCTGATGGTCGTCCTCGTGGACGAGCGTCCGGAAGAGGTCACCGACATGCAGCGGACGGTGAAGGGCGAGGTCATCCACTCGACCTTCGACCGTCCCGCGGAGGACCACACCACGGTCGCCGAGCTGGCGATCGAGCGCGCGAAGCGGCTCGTCGAGCTGGGCCACGACGTCGTCGTGCTGCTCGACTCGATCACCCGCCTCGGCCGGGCCTACAACCTGGCGGCGCCGGCGTCCGGCCGGATCCTGTCCGGTGGTGTCGACTCGACCGCGCTGTACCCGCCCAAGCGGTTCTTCGGCGCGGCCCGCAACATCGAGAACGGCGGCTCGCTGACGATCCTCGCCACCGCGCTGGTCGAGACCGGCTCCCGGATGGACGAGGTCATCTTCGAGGAGTTCAAGGGCACCGGCAACATGGAGCTGAAGCTCAACCGGTCGCTCGCGGACAAGCGGATCTTCCCGGCGGTGGACGTCGACCAGTCGTCCACCCGCAAGGAGGAGATCCTCATGGCGCCGGAGGAGCTGCGGGTCGTCTGGCAGCTGCGCCGGGTGCTGCACGCCCTCGACACCCAGCAGGCGCTGGAGCTCCTCATCGAGAAGATGAAGGAGACCAAGTCCAACGCCGAGTTCCTGCTGCAGGTGCAGAAGACGACGGTCTCCGACGACCGCTGATCCACGCGCCGCGACGCCCCCGCCCGGACCCCGGGCGGGGGCGTTCCGCGTTTCCGGGGCGCCGCCGCGCAGGGCGATGGTGGGGTTAGCCCCACCCCGATCCGGCGGGGACCTCCATGGTGGCCGGGCGTCCCGGAAGGCAGGCTTGCACCGTAGGTTGGAACGGGCGTGGAGGGACGACGTGGGCGAGCTGAGCAGGGACATCGGGGCCGCCGGTGGCGGCGCGACGCGGGCGGGCCGCGCGGTGTCGGTCATGGACGGCCCGTGGCATCCCGCGGCGATGGCCCGGTCCGCGGTGACCTGGACGTCCGCGCTGTACCTGGCGGTGAGTTTCGCGTTCGGGCTCACCTGGTTCGTCGTGCTGGTCGCCGGCCTCGCGGTGTCGCTCGGCACGCTGATCATCTGGGTGGGGTTCCCGCTGCTGGCGCTGCTGATGGTGGCGTGGCGGTGCGGCGCGCGGCTGGAGCGCCGGCTCGTCCGCGCCGCGTTCGGCGTCGCCGTCCCGGACCCGTACCGGCCGCGGCCGGAGAGCCGCAACCCGTTCGCCCGGGTGAAGGCGATGGCGGCCGACCCCGCCACCTGGAAGGACCTCGTCTACCTCGGGCTGCTGTTCCCCCTCACGCTGGTCGAGTTCGTGGTGTCGGTCGCGCTGTGGGGGCTGACGGGCACCCTGCTGTTCATGCCGCTGATCGTGCTGGTCGGCGGCGGCATGGAGATCAACCTCGGATGGGTGACGTACTGGTCCGGGAACCCGGTCGAGGCGCTCCCTGTGTCGCTGGCGGGGCTGGTCGTCCTCGCGGGCGCGCTGTACGTGACGCGGGGCATGGCGATCGCGCACGGGGCGTGGGCGCGGCTGATGCTCGGCCCGAACGCGTCCCAGGCGGAGAACCTGGAGCTGCGGGAGCGGACCGCGCACCTGCGGGCCAGCCGGGCGCGCGGCGTCGACGCCGCCGAGTTCGAGCGCCGCCGCATCGAGCGGGACCTGCACGACGGCGCGCAGCAGCGGCTGCTGGCCGTCGCGATGGACATCGGCCGGGCCCGCGCGAAGCTCGACGAGGACCCGGAGGGCGCCCGGGCGCTGATCGAGCAGGCGCACGCCGGCACCAAGGAGGCCATCACCGAGCTGCGCGACCTCGCCCGCGGCATCTACCCGGCGATCCTCACCGACCGCGGCCTCGACCCGGCGCTGTCCGGGCTCGCGGGCCGGGCGCCCGTCCCCGTCGAGGTCGACGTCGACCTGCCGGACCGGCCGCCGGCCGCGGTGGAGAGCATCGCCTACTTCATCGTCGCCGAGGCGCTCGCCAACATCGCCAAGTACGCGCGGGCGACCCGCGCGTCCGTCCGGGTCGCCCGCGAGGACCGCTGGGTCGTCGTCGAGGTGACCGACAACGGCGTCGGCGGCGCGGTGGCGCGGGCCGGCGGCGGCCTGTCCGGGCTGGCCGACCGGGCCGCCACCATCGACGGGATGCTCATCGTGGACAGCCCGCCCGGCGGCCCCACGATCGTCCGGGCGGACCTGCCCTGCACCTGGTGACCCCCTGACGGCACCCGGCGGCGCGGCCCGGCGCCGCCCGCGAGGCCCGATAATGGGCGCATGCGGGTAGTGATCGCCGAGGACTCGGTGCTGTTGCGCGAAGGGCTCGTCCGGCTGCTCGCGGACGCGGCGATCGAGACGGTCGCGACGGTCGGGGACGGCCCCGGGCTGCTCGGCATCGTCGAGGAGCACGAGCCGGATCTCGCCATCGTGGACGTGCGGATGCCGCCGTCGTTCACCGACGAGGGGCTGCGCGCGGCGCTCGCCGTCCGCGAGCGCAGGCCCGGCACGCCGATCCTCGTCCTGTCGCAGTACGTGGAGGAGCGGTACGCGACGGACCTGATCGGCGGCGGCGCCGAGGGCGTCGGCTACCTGCTGAAGGAGCGGGTGTCGGACGTCGCGGAGTTCATCGACGCGGTCCGCCGGATCGCCGCCGGCGGGACCGTCATCGACCCGGAGGTGATCGGGCAGCTGCTCGGCCGGCGCCGCGCCGACGACCCGCTGGAGGCGCTGACGCCGCGCGAGCGGGAGGTGCTGGGGCTGATGGCGCAGGGCCGCTCCAACGGCGCGATCGCCGAGGGCCTCGTCGTCACCGAGGGCGCGGTGGAGAAGCACATCTCCAACATCTTCGCCAAGCTGGACCTGCAGCCCGCGCAGGGCGGGCACCGCCGGGTGATGGCCGTGCTCGCCTACCTGGGCCGCGCCGACGCCTGACCCGGCCGATCGCGGCCCCTCCCGGCCCGGCCACGGTTCCGCCCCGGGCGGGCCCCGATCCAAGATCGGGAATGACCGATGACCTCGGCACGTTCGGGTATCTGGCACACTTGGAGTGCAACCGCTGCGGTACCGGTTCACGCCTCCCACATCTCCCATGGCGCCGTCACGTGGAAACGACCACGCGGAACGGCCGTGCGAGCGGGGGCGCCCGGCGACCGCCTCATGCGAGGAGAACCCATGAAGCCCGACATCCACCCGGACTACGTCGTCACGACCGTGACGTGCACGTGCGGCAACACCTTCGAGACCCGCAGCACCGCCGAGAACGGCGTGATCCACGCCGACGTGTGCTCGAACTGCCACCCGTTCTACACGGGCAAGCAGAAGATCCTCGACACCGGCGGCCGGGTGGCGCGCTTCGAGCAGCGCTTCGGCAAGAAGAAGGCCGGCAAGTAGCGCGAGCCGGCAGCGCAGAGCGCCGCACAGCGACCAGGGACGGCCCGGGGACTCTCGAGGTCCCCGGGCCGTTCGGAGTCGGCTTCCGGAGGCCGCCCGCGGCCCCGGGCCGGAACGGGCCAGGACACACCGTGAATCTCGACGAACTCATCAGCGAATACGCCGACATCGAGGGGCGGCTCGCCGACCCGTCCGTCCATGCCGACCAGGCCCTGGCGCGCCGGCTCGGCAAGCGGTACGCCGAGCTGCGGCCGATCGTCGAGACGCACCGGGAGCTGGCGACCACCGAGGACGACCTCGCCACCGCCCGCGAGCTCGCCGGCGAGGACGAGACGTTCGCGGCGGAGGCCGCCGACCTCGGCAAGCGCAAGGACGAGCTGGAGGAGCGGCTGCGGCGGCTGCTGGTCCCGCGCGACCCGAACGACTCCAAGGACGTGATCCTGGAGGTCAAGGCCGGCGAGGGCGGCGAGGAGTCGGCGCTGTTCGCCGGCGACCTGCTGCGGATGTACCTGCGCTACGCCGAGCGGGTCGGCTGGAAGACCGAGGTCCTCGACTCCCACCCGTCCGACCTCGGCGGCTACAAGGACGTCACGGTCGCGGTGAAGGCGAAGGGCTCGCAGGAGGAGGGGGTCTGGACGCGGCTGAAGTACGAGGGCGGCGTCCACCGCGTGCAGCGGGTGCCCGCGACCGAGTCGCAGGGCCGCATCCACACCAGCGCCGTCGGCGTCCTGGTGACGCCCGAGGCCGAGGACGTCGACGTCCAGATCGACCCGAACGACCTGCGCATCGACGTGTACCGCTCGTCCGGGCCCGGCGGGCAGAGCGTCAACACCACCGACTCCGCGGTCCGCATCACGCACCTGCCGACCGGCGTCGTCGTCTCCTGCCAGAACGAGAAGAGCCAGCTGCAGAACAAGGAGCAGGCGCTGCGGATCCTGCGGTCCCGGCTGCTGGCGATGGCGCAGGAGGAGGCGGACGCGGCGGCGGCGGCCGAGCGCAAGAGCCAGGTCCGGACGGTGGACCGGTCCGAGCGGGTCCGCACCTACAACTATCCGGAGAACCGGATCTCCGACCACCGCGTCGGCTACAAGGCCTACAACCTCGACCAGGTGCTCGACGGCGACCTGCACAACGTGACGCAGGCCCTCGTCGACGCGGACATGGAACGCCGGCTGGCCGAAGCACAGGGACAATGAAGCTGCTGCTGGACGAGATCGCCAGGGCCACCGCGCGGCTCGCGGACGCGGGGGCCGCCTCGCCGCGCGCCGACGCCGAGGAGCTGGCCGCGGCCGTGCACGGGGTGAAGCGCTCGGAGCTGCACGGCGTGCCGGACAGCGCGTTCGACGCCCGGTTCTGGGAGTACGTGGCGCGCCGCGAGGCGGGGGAGCCGCTCCAGCACATCACCGGCCGCGCCTTCTTCCGCTACCTGGAGCTGAAGGTCGGGCCCGGCGTGTTCGTGCCGCGCCCGGAGACCGAGGTGATGGTCGGCTGGGCGCTGGAGACGCTCCGGGACATGGACGTCCGCGACCCCCTCGTCGTCGACCTCGGGACGGGCTCCGCCGCCATCGCGCTGTCGATCGCCTTGGAGGCGCCCCGCGCGCGCGTGCACGCCGTGGAGAAGGACCCCAAGGCGTTCGTGCACGCGACCCGCAACATCGAGGAACTCGACGAGCGGGGCCGCGTCCGCCTGCACCTCGACGACTTCGGCACCGCGCTGCCCGAGCTGAACGGCACCGTCGACCTCGTCGTCAGCAACCCCCCGTACATCCCGATGAGCGAATGGGAGTACGTGCCTCCGGACGTGCGCGACCACGACCCGGCGGACGCGCTGTGGGGCGGCGGCGACGACGGCCTCGACGCGATCCGGGTCGTCGAGCGCACCGCCCGCCGCCTGCTGCGCCCCGGCGGGTACGTCGCCGTCGAGCACAGCGACCTGCAGGGCAACGGCGTGTACTGGATCTTCGCGGAGGAGAACGGCTGGCGGGACGTCCGCAACCGCCGCGACCTCACCAACCGGGACCGGTTCGTTACGGCCCGCCTCGCCACCGACTAGCCGCACGGGGCGCGGGGACCGCACGGGGCGCGGCTATCCTGGGGCGTGCCAGAGGACGAGCGCCGCGAGATGGGAAGACGGGCGACCGTGAGCCGACGTTATGACTGCTCCGAGCCGATGGAGCGCACCCGTGGAATCGCCGAGGCCGTGTCGGCCGTCCGGCGCGGCGAGCTGGTCGTCCTGCCGACCGACACGGTGTACGGGGTCGGCGCCGACGCGTTCACGCCCGCCGCCGTGCAGGCGCTGCTGGACGCCAAGGGCCGCGGCCGCGACATGCCGCCGCCCGTGCTGGTCGGTTCCGTCCGGGCCGCGACCGCGCTGGTCGAGGACCTCGGCACCTACGGCCAGGACCTCATCGACGAGTTCTGGCCGGGCGCGCTGACGCTGGTGTTCCGCGCCAATCAGAACCTCATGTGGGACCTCGGCGAGACGAAGGGCACCGTCGCCGTCCGGATGCCGATGCACGAGCTGGCGGTCGAGGTGCTCAAGGAGACCGGGCCGCTCGCCGTCAGCAGCGCGAACCTGTCCGGGGAACCCGCCGCGCGCACCGCCGAGGAGGCGGAGAAGATGCTCGGCGACTCGGTCCAGGTGTACCTGGACGGCGGCCGTTCGGGGCACGCGGACCCGTCCACGATCGTGGACCTGACGGGGTCGGTGCCGCGCCTCCTGCGGGTCGGCGCCATCCCCGAGGACAAGATCCGTTCGGTGGTCGGCGTGCTGCTCACCGAGGAGGACGAGGCGCCCGAACCCGCGGAGCTCACAGCGGCTCCCTCCGCCGCCGTGGAGGGCAAGCCCTCCCTCACCAAGGAGCCCGCGGCCGACGCGCCCCAGGCGCCCGCTGAGCCCGCCCCCGCCCCCACTGAGCCCGCCCCGTCCGCGGAATCCGGCGCGGCCGGCGCCCCCGCGGAAGCGGCCGACGCGGCGAACACCACCGAGACGCCCGCGAAGCCGACGGAGACGCCTGCGAAGCCGAAGGGCGAGTAGTCCCCGAAGACGCGGAAACGGCCGGGCAGGAGGACCTGCCCGGCCGTTTCATGTCCGGCCACCGCCGAGGGAAGTGCAAGGAACTCAGAAGAGCTTCTTGCCCTTGCCGTACAGGTACTTGCCGGTCTTCTTGTTGCGGCCGCACTCCTGGACCCACAGGTGCCAGCTGTAGGAGGAGCTGGTCTTGATCTTGACGGTGGCCTTGCCGTCGTAGTTGTACTGGGTGCCGCCGGAGGTGTAGCCGACGATCTTGAAGCGGGACCAGTACTTGTTGTTGCCCTCGGTGAAGAGGAACCGGACGCAGGCGGTCCAGCCGTTCTTCTTGCTGTCCCGGAGGTATCCGGTGACGTAGGTGCTGCCGCCCTTGCGGGTGTAGGTGCCCCACGCGCTGATGTTGGAGTACGAGTTGTAGGGCGCCCAGCTGTGGGTGGTGGCGGCCTGGGCGGGGGCCCCGGTGAGGGCGGTGCCGGTCAGCAGGGTGCCGGCGGTCAGGGCTACGGCTGCGAATCGCCGCATTGGTCCCTCCATGCTCATGAATCACGGGTTAGCGGCGGATAACCTAGCAGTGATATCAAGATCATCTTTACGGTTTTCTTACCGGCGGCCGGGGGCGGCCGAAAAGATCGCTTGGGTCGAACCGGAGCGGCCTCCGCCGCGTCCAACAGTCCGGACGCGGCACGCGCCGGGACCGGGACCCGCTTCGGGAGGGTTTCCGGACGGGTCTCCCGGCGCGCCACGGGCGCCGCGGCCGGCCGGTGATGACGAAGATCTCATTCACCCGGCGGGGTCTCCGCCGGACGGGGCGCGGCGGGTTGTGCCGACACGGAGCGGGCGACGGTGAGACCATTCGGGGAATGCGCGGCCGTGTTCGAGGGCCCGTGATCGCCGCGGGCGTGGTCCTGGTGACCGTGGTGTTCCTGCTGCCCGCCGCGGCGGCCGCGCCCGTGCCCCGCGAGAGCATCCCTACCTACGACGTCGTCCTCACGCTGGGCCGGGACGGGGTCGTGTACGTCCGGGAGACGATCACCTACGACTTCGACCGGGGCGGCGAGCACGGGATCGTCCGGCGGGTGCCGTTCCGCAAGGCCAACCGGCTGTTCGACGTGCGGGACGTCAGCGCGGGCTCGTCGACGGGCGCCCCCGCCCGCGCCCGGACGATGCGGCTCCTCAACGACCTGCAGATCACCGTCGGGGACCGGCACCGCGAGGTCCGCGGCCGCCAGGCGTACGTGATCGAGTACGCGGTGGGCTGGGCGTTCACCCCGTACGCCGACCACGACGAGCTGGTCTGGGACGCGATCGGGACGAGCTGGGGCGTGCCGATCGGGGACGCCGTCGTCCGGGTGGAGGCGCCCGTCCCGCTGCGGCACGCGACGTGCCGGGCGGGCGCGCCGGGGGCGACGACGCGCTGCCTCGGCGTCCACGACGGGCGGTACGCGATCGACTTCACGCAGAGCGCCCTCGCCCCGCACGAGGGGATGACGGTGCGGGTGCGGCTGCCGAAGCGCGCGGTCGCCGTCGCGCCGCCGCACTACGCCAGGCCGCGCTGGGCGGGAACCTGGACCGGCTCGGCGGTGCTCGCGCTGGCCCTGTTCGCGGTGGTCGTGGCGGCGCGGGGCCCGGTGCCGCACCGCCGGGCGGGCGCGGCGCTGGTGGTGGCGGGCGCGCTGCTGATCGTCTCGGACGCCGCGGACGACGTGCTGGACCGCGGGCCGTGGGCGTTCTCGCTGGGGGACCGGTGCCTCGCCGGCCTCGCGCTGGTGATCGCGGGGGCCGCCATGGCGCGCTCCCGGCCGTCCGAGACGGCGGGATATGCGGCGGATGGGGTCAGGTGGGACTAGAGTTGGTCGGTCGTGACGGCGAACCGATCACGATCGACGGTCGTCTTACCCGGTCGGGAACCCCGCCCAGGTGACGGTGCGTTCACCCGGGGCATGCCGAAGTGGTGATCGCGGGCGGTCCCGTCGAGGACGGCGGTGACCGGCGAAGGACCGGCGAGGGATCGGCGTAGGACCGGCGAAGGGAGGCGCGGAGGAGTTGCGGGAGTACCTGCTCACCATCCTGGTCGCCGCGCTGGTCGCCTACCTGCTGACCCCGGCGGTCCGGCGGTTCGCCGTCTGGTTCGGCGCGCAGGCCGTCCCCCGGGACCGCGACGTGCACGTGATCCCGACGCCCCGGCTGGGCGGGCTGGCGATGTTCGGCGGGATGGTGGCGGCGCTGGTCGTGGCGTCCGGGCTGCCGGAGATGCGCAAGGTGCTGGCCAACGGGGACCTCAGCGTGGGCAAGGCGCTGCTGATGTCGGGCGGGCTGATCGTGCTGGTCGGCATCGCCGACGACCGGTGGGAGGTCGACCCGCTCACCAAGTTCGCCGGGCAGGTCGCCGCCGCCGGGATCTTCATCATGCAGGGCATCCAGATCTACTCGATCCCGCTGCCGAACGGCGAGTCGCTGTCGCTGCCGCCCGCCTACGGGGTGCCGCTGACGGTGTTCGTGGTGGTCGCGACGATCAACGCGGTGAACTTCATCGACGGCCTGGACGGGCTGGCGGCGGGGGTCGTCGGGATCGCGGCGCTCGGCCTGTTCGGCTACGCCTACCTGCTGACCAAGACCAACGGCATGACGACGCTGAGCGGGGCGACGCTCACCGCGGCGGTGCTGTTCGGGATGTGCCTGGGCTTCCTGCCGCACAACTTCAGCCCGGCGAAGATCTTCATGGGCGACACCGGCTCGATGCTGATCGGGCTGCTGCTGAGCGCGTCGACGATCCTGCTGACCGGGCAGTTCGACCCGGCGGTGCTGGCGAACGGGCTGTTCCCGCTGTACGTGCCGCTCCTGCTGGTGCCGGCGGTGGCGGCGGTCCCGTTCATGGACATGCTGCTGGCGGTGTGGCGCCGGACGAACCAGGGCAAGTCGCCGTTCTCGCCGGACAAGCAGCACCTGCACCACCGGCTGCTGCAGCTCGGCCACTCCACCCGCCGGGCCGTGCTGATCATGTACTTCTGGGTGGGGCTGCTGGCGTCGGGGCTGGTCGGGCTGGCGCTGTTCAACGCCGCCTGGCTCACCATCGGGGTGACGCTGGTGGTGGCGATCCTCGGGGTCGTGCTGATGCTGCGGCTCGGCCGGCCGCGCGGGAAGCGCCGCGGCGCCGCGGCGGAGCCGGGCGACACCGGGCAGCAGCCCGCCGCCCGCCCGCAACTGCCGGTCTGACCCGGCGCCCTCCCGCGCCAACCCCCGGCCTCCCACTACCCCTTTGACCTGGGCCTTTGATCGAGACGGCGGGAGCCGGGCGCGGTGACGAGGGCCACCCGGCCGTCCGGACGGTGTACTACACGGCGTCGAATACCATTCGGGTCGAAGGTGCGGAGCGGGTGGGGGCGTGCGTCCCCGCCGGTGTTCACGCCTCGTGTCCGCGGCGGCCCCCGGCCTGCGGCGCGTCCCGGCCGTTCCCCGGATGGGGCGCCGTGACCTGGGTTAAGGTCCGTGGTGCGAGCGTGGCCCCGCGCCCGGGACGCGACCGGGCGGGGCGTTACCTCTAGGGTAATTGTGGACATTCCGGACGCTTGTGATACCTTTCACGAACAAGAGACGACCACTGAACGTGACCAGCCGGAGCCCTCATGCAACCTTCCGACGCCCGGAACCTCCGCGGCGCCGCGATCCCGACCGGGGCGGTCGGGGTGGGCGCCGTCCTCATCGGCCTGCTGACGGCGGGCGGCAAGGGCGCGCTGGCGGCGGCGCTGGCCACCGTCGTGGTCCTCGTGTTCTTCTCCATCAGCGCGATCGCGGTCTCCTGGGCCGGGAAGATCTCCGCGCAGACCATGATGCTGGCCGCGCTGGCCAGTTACATGGTGAAGATCCTCGCGGTGATGGTGCTGGTCACCGCGATGGACGGGGTGTCGATCTGGAACACCAAGGTGTTCGGCTGGGCGGTCATCGCGCTCGCCCTGTGCTACATCGCCGCCGAGTTCCGCGTCGTCCTGCAGCGGAGGCCCTACGTTGACGAGCCCGAAAGCGCCCTGGACCGGAGTCCGTGATGTCCCCGCGGCGCACGGTCCTGGCGGACTACTCCAATATGACCACCGCAGGCATGGCCTGCTATCGTCCGGAGCGCGATGAGCGAGCAGAAGCGCCGGCCGGAGGAGGGCCAGCGGGAATTCGCCGACGTCGCCTGGTCCGTGCCCAGCTACCTCCTGTCCGGAATGATCGTCTGGGGCGGGATCGGGTGGCTGCTGTCCTGGTGGACCGGGTGGCCCTGGCTGATCCCGATCGGGCTGATCATCGGTGTCGCGCTCGCCGTCTACCTGGTCTACGTGCAGTACGGTCGCCACTCCTCCTGAGCGGCCCCGCCGCCGAGGAAGCCTACGTGAAACATCACCACATTGACGAAGGGAACGCCGCGTGAACGCGCTGACGGTCCTCGCCTCCTCCGGGGGAGATGAGTTCCAGGCCCCCGGGCCTGAGATCTTCGACTTCCCGCCGCTGTTCTCCGGCGGCCCGGCCTGGCTGACCAAGCCGGTGCTGTTCGCGGTCGTCGGCTCCCTGCTGATCTGCGCGTTCTTCTGGACCGCGTTCGCCAAGCCGAAGCTCGTGCCGCGCGGCGCGCAGAACCTCGGCGAGGTCGGCTACATGTTCGTCCGGGACCAGATCGCCCGCCCGTTCCTCGGCAAGAACACCGAGCGGTGGATGCCGCTGCTGATGTCGCTGTTCTTCCTGATCTGGTTCTGGAACATCTTCTCGGTCATCCCGATCATCCAGTTCCCGATCGCCTCGCACATCGCGTTCCCGATCGTCCTGGCGATCTTCGTGTACTGCCTGAAGGTGTACCTGGGCCTGCGGCACCAGGGCGCGAAGTACTTCACGAACATGATGCCGAAGGGCCTGCCCTGGCCGGTCTACATCCTGCTCGTGCCGATCGAGTACCTCTCGACGTTCATCATCGCCCCCTTCACGCACGCGGTGCGGCTCTTCGCCAACATGTTCGCCGGCCACATGATCCTGGCGTTCTTCAGCCTCGTCGGCTTCTGGTTCATCTTCGAGAAGCCCACGGTCGCCGGCTTCGGCGTCGGCGTCGTCGGCGTGATCGTCACGATCCTGATGACCGCCCTCGAGCTGCTGATCCAGTTCCTGCAGGCCTTCCTGTTCGCGCTGCTGGCCGCGATGTACATCCAGAGCGGACTCGAAGCCGACCACTAGCCCTCCGGGTCGGACGGTGCCCCCCGGCACGCGGCCCGAAACCGACAACCTCGTCTCAAGCCCAGACCGGCGGACACTCCGCCGGCCGACAGAAAAGGAATGAACCCATGACGGGAGTCCTCGCCGCCGTCGACGGTAACGTCACCGCGATCGGTTACGGCCTCGCGGCCATCGGCCCGGGCATCGGCATCGGCATCATCTTCGGCCAGGGCGTCAACGCGATCGCCCGCCAGCCGGAGCTGACCGGCGTGATCCGCACCAACATGCTGCTGGGCTTCGTCCTCACCGAGGCGCTCGCCCTGATCGGCCTGGTCGCGCCGTTCATCTTCAAGAGCGTCTGACCACCCCTGCCACCTGAGGAAGGGCTGCAGACATGATCACAGCAGCTTCCGTCCTTGCGGCGGAGGAGAACAACCCTCTCGTCCCGCACCCGTACGAGCTGGTCGTCGGCATCTTCTCGTTCCTCGTCGTGCTGATCGTGGTCGGGAAGATCCTCACGCCGCGCATCCAGCAGACGCTGGAGGAGCGGACCGACGCGATCGAGGGGGGCCTCAAGCGCGCCGAGCAGGCGCAGGAGGAGGCCCGCCAGACCCTCGAGCAGTACAAGGCCCAGCAGAAGGACGCCGCGATCGAGGCGTCCCGGCTGCGCAAGAAGGCCGAGGAGCAGGGCGCTCAGATCATCGCCGAGATGAAGGAGCAGGCCCAGGCCGAGGCGCGCCGCATCATCGACGCCGCCAAGGCGCAGATCGAGGCCGAGCGCCAGCAGGCGCTGACCTCGCTGCGCGCCGAGATCGGCTCGCTGTCGGTGGAGCTGGCCTCCCGCGTGGTGGGCGAGTCCCTCGAGGACAGCGCCCGCCAGAGCCGGGTGGTCGACCGGTTCCTCGAGGAGCTCGAGGAGCGCGCCCGCACGCAGGAGCAGATCACATCATGACCATCACGGGAGCGGTGAGCAGGGCGTCGCTGGCCGAGGCCAAGGACCGGCTGGAGGCCGTCATCTCCTCCGCCGGGGCCGACCTCGACGGGCTCGGCGGCGACCTGTTCGCGGTGCTGCACCTGATCGACCGCGAGCACGGCCTGCGGCGGGCGGTCTCCGACCCGGCGCGGGACGGCGCGGACAAGGCGCAGCTCGTCCGGATCCTGCTGGAGGGCAAGGTGTCGCCGGCCGCTCTCGGGCTGGTCGCCGACGTGGTCCGGATGCGCTGGTCCACCCCCTCGGAGCTGTCGGACGCGGTGGAGACCCTCGCGGTCATCGCCGAGTCCGCCCGCGCGGAGGCGGCCGGCCGGCTCGACGACCTGGAGGACGAGCTCTTCCGGTTCTCCCGGGTCCTCGAGGGCGAGGTCGAGCTGCGCGGCGCCCTCGCCGGCCCCGGCCTGCCCGCCGACCGCAAGGCGGGCCTGGTCGAGGCGCTGCTGGACGGCAAGGTCCAGCCGGCCACGCTGACGCTGATCACCGAACTGGTGCTGCGTCCGCGAGGACGTAGCCTGGAAGGCGGGCTGGCCGAGTACGGCCGGATCGTCGCCCAGCGGCGGGAGCGGCTGGTCGCGCTGGTCCGCACCCCGGTCGCGCTGACGGACGCGCAGCGCACCCGGCTCGCCGCGGTGCTCGCCGCCGCCTACGGCCACGAAGTACACCTGAACATCGAGCTCGACCCCACGGCGATCGGCGGCCTGTCGATTGAGATCGGGGACGAGATCATCGACGGCACGATCGCCGGACGGCTGGACGACGTCCGCCGGCGGCTCGGCACCGGCTGACGCCGGCAGAGCTGACCCCAAAGGGAGCAAGAGAGGAATCATGGCGGAGCTGACGATCCGTCCGGATGAGATCCGGAACGCGCTGGAGCGCTTCGTCCAGTCGTACGAGCCCGAGGCCGCCGCGCGCGAAGAGGTCGGCACCGTCGTCGATTCCGGCGACGGTATCGCCCACGTCGAGGGCCTGCCCTCGGCGATGGCCAACGAACTCCTCGAGTTCGAGGACGGTACCCGTGGCCTGGCTCTGAACCTGGACGTGCGCGAGATCGGCGCCGTGGTGCTGGGTGACTTCAGCAAGATCGAGGAGGGCCAGAAGGTCCGCCGCACCGGAGAGGTCCTCTCGGCCCCGGTCGGCGACGGCTTCCTCGGCCGCGTCGTGGACGCGCTGGGCAACCCGCTGGACGGCAAGGGCCCGATCGAGAGCACCGAGCGGCGCGCGCTGGAGCTGCAGGCCCCGACCGTCGTGCAGCGGCAGTCGGTCAAGGAGCCGCTGCAGACCGGCATCAAGGCCATCGACGCGATGACCCCGATCGGCCGCGGCCAGCGCCAGCTGATCATCGGTGACCGGCAGACCGGCAAGACCACGGTCTGCGTGGACACCATCATCAACCAGAAGGAGGCCTGGGACTCGGGCGACCCCGCCAAGCAGGTCCGCTGCGTGTACGTGGCGGTCGGCCAGAAGGGCTCCACGATCGCCAACGTGCGGCGGTCGCTGGAGGAGGCCGGCGCGCTGGAGTACACCACGATCGTGGCGGCCCCGGCGTCGGAGCCCGCGGGCTACAAGTACATCGCGCCCTACACCGGGTCCGCGATCGGGCAGCACTGGATGTACCAGGGCAAGCACGTCCTGATCGTGTTCGACGACCTGTCGAAGCAGGCCGAGGCCTACCGCGCGGTGTCGCTGCTGCTGCGCCGCCCGCCGGGCCGCGAGGCCTACCCCGGCGACGTCTTCTACCTGCACTCCCGCCTGCTGGAGCGCTGCGCGAAGCTGTCGGACGACCTGGGCGGCGGCTCGATGACCGGCCTGCCGATCATCGAGACCAAGGGCAACGACGTGTCGGCCTACATCCCGACGAACGTCATCTCGATCACCGACGGGCAGTGCTTCCTGGAGACCGACCTGTTCAACCAGGGCGTCCGGCCGGCGATCAACGTCGGCATCTCGGTGTCCCGGGTCGGCGGCTCGGCGCAGATCAAGGCGATGCGCAAGGTCGCCGGCACGCTGCGCCTGGCGCTGTCGCAGTTCCGCGACCTGGAGGCGTTCGCCGCGTTCGCGTCCGACCTGGACGCGGCGTCGCGCGCGCAGCTGGAGCGGGGCGCGCGCCTGGTCGAGCTGCTGAAGCAGCCGCAGGGCTCGCCGTTCCCGGTCGAGCAGGAGGTCATCTCGGTGTGGGCGGGCACGTCCGGTGAGCTGGACGACGTCCCGGTCGCCGACGTCCGCCGCTTCGAGCGCGAGTTCCTCGACTACGTGGAGCGCGAGGACGCCGGCCTGCTGACCTCGATCCGGGAGACCGGGCAGCTGTCCGACGACGACCTCACCAGCCTCAAGAGCACCATCACGGAGTTCAAGAAGGGCTTCCAGACGAGCGAGGGCGACGTGCTCGGCGCGGAGGAGCCCGTCGAGGCGATCGAGGACGAGGCCGTCGAGCAGGAGACGATCACCCGCGTCAAGAAGGGCTGACGGCCATGGCCGCACAGCTTCGTCAACTCCGGCAGCAGATCAAGACGGTCAAGTCGACCGCCAAGATCACGCGTGCCCAGGAGATGATCGCCACGTCGCGGATCGTCAAGGCCCAGCAGGCGGTGGCGGCGTCCAAGCCGTACGCCGACCGGATCACCCAGGCCTTGTCCGCGCTGGTGAGCCACCGTGTCGGGATCGACCACCCGCTGCTGCACGAGCAGCCGACCGACAACCGCAGCGCGGTGCTGATCATCACCTCGGACCGCGGGTTCTGCGGCGCCTACAACGCCAACGTCATCCGCGAGGCCGAGTCGCTGATCACCGCGCTGCGCGAGCAGGGCCGCGAGCCGGTCCCGTACGTCGTCGGCAACAAGGGCATCACCTGGTACCGGTTCCGGGACCGGGAGGTCGCCGAGACCTGGCACGGGTTCAGCGACCGGCCGGACTTCGCCAGCGCCGAGCGCATCGGGCGGCGGCTGACCGAGGACTTCCTCAAGACCGACGCCGAGGGCGGGGTCGGGGAGATCCACGTCGTCTACACCGAGTTCGTCTCGATGCTGACGCAGAAGGTGCAGGTCCGGCGGCTGATGCCGCTGGAGGTCACCGAGGGCGACGGCGACGGGCAGGTCCTGCCGACCTACGAGTTCGAGCCGTCCGCGCAGGCGGCGCTCGACCTCCTGCTGCCCAACTACGTCGAGAGCCGCATCTTCCACATGCTGCTGCAGTCGGCGGCGTCGTTCCAGGCGTCGGTGCGGCGGGCGATGAAGTCGGCGACCGACAATGCCAATGATCTGCTCGGGGTCTACACGCGCCAGATGAACCAGGCGCGGCAGGCCGCGATCACCCAGGAAATCAGCGAGATCGTCGGTGGCGCTGACGCGCTCGCCGAGTCTGGCGGGGAGTGAAATGACTGCACAGGTAGAGACGGCGACCGCGACCGGGCGCGTCGCACGCGTCATCGGCCCGGTCGTCGACGTGGAGTTCCCCGCCGACGCCATCCCGGACATCTACAACGCGCTGCACGCGCAGGTCACGCTCGGCGGCGAGGAGAAGACCCTCACCTTCGAGGTCGCCCAGCACCTCGGCGACAACATGATCCGCGCGATCTCGATGCAGCCGACGGACGGCCTGGTCCGCGGCGCGCCGGTGGTCGACACCGGCGAGTCCGTCGCGGTGCCGGTCGGCGACGTCACCAAGGGCCACGTGTGGAACGCCCTCGGCGACGCGCTGGACGCGCCGACCGCCTCGCTGGAGATCACCGAGCGCTGGCCGATCCACCGCAAGGCCCCGGCGTTCGACCAGCTGGAGTCGAAGACGGAGATGCTGGAGACCGGCATCAAGGTCATCGACCTGCTGTGCCCGTACGTCAAGGGCGGCAAGATCGGCCTGTTCGGCGGCGCGGGCGTGGGCAAGACCGTCCTCATCCAGGAGATGATCCGCCGCGTCGCCCGCAACTTCGGCGGCACCTCGGTGTTCGCCGGCGTGGGCGAGCGCACCCGCGAGGGCAACGACCTCTGGGTGGAGATGGACGAGGCGGACGTCCTCAAGGACACCGCGCTGGTGTTCGGGCAGATGGACGAGCCGCCGGGCACCCGGCTGCGCGTCGCGCTGTCCGCGCTGACGATGGCGGAGTACTTCCGCGACGTCCAGAACCAGGACGTGCTGCTGTTCATCGACAACATCTTCCGGTTCACCCAGGCCGGCTCGGAGGTGTCCACGCTGCTCGGGCGCATGCCGTCCGCGGTGGGGTACCAGCCGACGCTGGCGGACGAGATGGGCGTGCTGCAGGAGCGGATCACCTCGACGCGCGGTCACTCGATCACCTCGATGCAGGCGATCTACGTGCCCGCCGACGACATCACCGACCCGGCGCCGCACACCACGTTCGCGCACCTGGACGCGACGACCACGCTGTCGCGGAGCATCTCCGAGAAGGGCATCTTCCCGGCGGTGGACCCGCTCGACTCCACCTCGCGGATCATGGACCCGCAGATCCTGGGGAACGAGCACTACGAGGTCGCCCAGGAAGTGATCCGGATCCTGCAGAAGTACAAGGAACTGCAGGACATCATCGCGATCCTCGGCATCGACGAGCTCTCCGAGGAGGACAAGGTCACCGTCCAGCGGGCGCGGCGCATCGAGCGCTTCCTGTCGCACCCGATGTACGTGGCCGAGCAGTTCACCGGCCAGCCCGGTGTGACGGTGCCGAAGGACGAGACGATCGCCTCGTTCAAGGCGCTCGCGGAGGGCAAGTACGACCACCTGCCCGAGCAGGCGTTCTTCATGTGCGGCGGCATCGAGGACGTCGAGAAGAAGGCCAAGGAGCTGGAGAAGTAGTCCGCTCCGGCGGGGCGCCCGGCCCGGACCGGGCGGGCGCCCCGCCGGAACCGCTCCAGTATTCGGAGGATTGAGACGTGGCAACCCTGAAGGTCGGGCTGGTCTCGCCGGAGCGCGAGATCTGGTCCGGCGAGGCCAAGACGGTGGTCGCGCAGACCATCGAGGGCTCGCTCGGCATCCTGCCGGGCCACGCCCCGGTGCTCGGCGTGCTGCTGGACGGCAGCGTGGTGACCATCGAGCCGGCCGACGGCGGCGAGCGGGTCAGCGCGATGGTCGGCAGCGGGTTCTTCTCCGTCGCGGGCGACGAGGTCGCGATCCTGGCCGAGCAGGCCGAGATGGGCGAGGAGATCGACGTCCAGCACGCGCGGCAGGCGCTGGAGGACGCGATGGCCGGCGGCGGCGAGGACGCGACGCCGGAGCGGCGGGCCCGGGCGCGGCTGCGCGCGGCGGGCATAGAGGTCTAGTTTTCAGCGAGCGAACGGCGGGGGGACTTGGGCGGGCACCTGGCACTTGACGCGGGCGGGGTGCTCGCCGGGCTCGTCCTGGTGGCCGCGCTCGTGTTCGTGGTGATGGCCGTGCGCCGCTGGCTGTTCGTCCGCGGCGGCGGCACGGTCGAGTGCAGCCTGCGCACGCTGCCCGCGGAGGGCGCGGGCCCGGACTCCGCTCCGGGGGTGTGGCGCCTCGGTATCGGCCGGTACCGGGGCGACGAGCTGCACTGGCACCGCGTGTTCGGTTTCCGGAGAAGGCCCCGGCAGGTGATCCACCGCCGGGGCCTCGTCGTGTCCAACCGGCGTGCGCCGGGGCCCGACGAGGCGGACGGGCTGCTGCCGGACGTGAGCGTGATCGAGGTCCGGGACGGCGCGCACGTGATGGAGCTGGCGATGGGCGCGGCGGCCCTGACCGGCTTCCTGGCCTGGCTGGAGGCGGCCCCGCCGGGCTTCCCGGTGGAAGTACATCCCCCGGAGTAGCCGGTCCGCGCGGCGCGCGCCCGGCTTCCGGTGCGGCACGTGCCCCGTGGCGGGCGGCGGGCGGCGGGTCGGCTTGCGGAGGGTAAGGCGGCGGTATCGAAACGGCCGGGCGCCCGCGGTGGTGCTTGAGGCGGGCGGGGCGCCGGTTCATGATCGGGCCTGGTCAGAGCTCCGTTCCCGTCTCCGCAGGAGTGCACGTGCGCAAGCTGCTCACCGGCGCCGCCGTGGCGCTGTCCGCCGCCGTCCCGGGCGCGCTGGCCGCCGTCGGCCCGGGGGCCTCGCAGGCGCCGTCCCGTCCCGCGCTGCGGGCCGCGTCCGCGTCGCAGGCCCTGCCGCCGCCGGCCGCGCCGGCCCCGCAGGCCGGGCCCGACCTGGCGGCGCTGGTCACGCTGAAGGACGTCCAGCGGCACCTGGCCGCGTTCCAGGAGATCGCCGACTACAACGGCGGGAACCGCGCCGTCGGCGGGCAGGGGTTCGGGGTGTCCGTGCGGTACGTCGTGGGACG
Source organism: Actinomadura sp. NPDC048394 (assembly GCF_040651755.1). Taxonomy (NCBI): domain Bacteria; kingdom Bacillati; phylum Actinomycetota; class Actinomycetes; order Streptosporangiales; family Thermomonosporaceae; genus Actinomadura; species Actinomadura sp. NPDC048394. Next base: position 70,623 of record NZ_JBEZJL010000042.1, read on the forward strand.
GCTGAAGAAGGCCGGGTTCAAGCCCAGGGTGCAGCGGTTCACGTTCCCGTACTGGCGGGAGCGGTCGGACCCGGAACTGGCGCGGGTGGCGCCGTCCAAGGCGTCCTACAAGGTCGGGACGGACTTCCTGACGTTCGCGTACTCGGGCGCGGGCACGGTCACCGCCCCCGTGCAGGCGGTGGACCTCCCGGCATCCGGCGAGGGGACGAGCGGCTGCGAGAGCGGCGACTTCGCGGGCTTCCGCAAGGGCTCGATCGCGCTGATGCAGCGCGGGACGTGCGCGTTCGCGACGAAGGTCGCCAGGGCGCGGGCCGCGGGCGCGGCCGCCGCGGTCATCTACAACAAGCCGGGCGAGAAGGGCCCGGTGAACGGGACGGTGGAGAAGGTCGCGCCGATCCCGGTGGTGGGCCCGTCCTACCGGGTGGGCTCCGAGTTGGCGAAGGCCGCGAAGAAGGGCGGCCTGAGCCTGCGGGTGAGGACCGACGCCGTGCACGGGAAGCGGTCGGCGAGCAACGTCATCGCCGACACGCGGCGCGGCCGGGCGGGCAACGTCGTGGTGGCCGGCGCGCACCTCGACAGCGTCCCGGCGGGTCCCGGCATCAACGACAACGCGACGGGCGCGGCGGCGCTGCTGGCGGTCGCGGAGAAGATCGGCAAGCTGGGCGCGAAGGACGTGCGGAACCGGGTGCGGTTCGCGTGGTGGGGCGCCGAGGAGGAGGGCCTGGTCGGGTCCACGCACTACGTGAAGTCGCTCGGTGCGGCGGCGCGCGGCCGGATCGCCCTGGACCTGAACTTCGACATGCTCGGCTCGCCGAACGGCACCCGCGCCGTCTACGACGGCGACCACTCGGCGCGGCTCGGCACCGTCCCGCCCGCCGGGTCCGGCGCGATCGAGAAGACGTTCCGGGACTACTTCGCCGGGCGGCGCCTGCCGGTGACGCAGACGCCGTTCGACGGCCGGTCGGACTACGGGCCGTTCGTCGCGAAGGGCATCCCGTCCGGCGGCATCGAGACGGGCGCGGAGGGCGTGAAGACGGCGGCAGAGGCCAAGGCGTACGGCGGGAAGGCGGGCAAGGCGTACGACCCGTGCTACCACGCCAAGTGCGACCGGATGAGGAACGTGGACCTCACGCTGCTCGACACCAACGTCGACGCCGTCGCGTACGTGACGCAGCGGTTCGCCGCCAGCACGCTGCCCGTGAACGGGGAGGCGCGCGTGGCGGCGATGCCGGCGGCCCCGTACCTGCCCGAATGGCAGGGCCCTTACCTCGTCCGGTGATGCGGGCGGGCGTCTGAGCCGGCCGGCGGGGCCGGGTCAGGCCGGCTTGATCGAGATGGCGCCGCTGCCGGTCGTGACCGTGACGCGCCGGGGCGCCGCCGAGTCCTGGTGGATGCCGGGGTCGACCTGCTTGCCGCCGGTGTCGGTGCTCAGCGCGACCGCGTAGGGCTGCGCGGCGGGCAGCCGCAGCCGGACGGACCCGGTGTCGCTGGTGGCCTGGACGACGCTCGGCGCCACGGCGAGGCCGACCGCGATGGAGCCGGTGCCGGTCTCGACGGCCAGCCGGTCGGTGGTGAGGCCGTCCGCCCTCAGCGAGCCGGTGTCGGTGCGCACCTCGGCGGACGCGATCCGGCCGCCGAGCCGGACGCCGCCGCTGCCGGCGTGGACCGTCAGCCGGTCGGACGTCAGGCCGGTGGCGCTGATCGACCCGGTGTCGGTGCGGAGGTCGGCGGTGCCGGCGCGGCCGGAGACCCGCACGTTCCCCGGCCCCGCGCTGAGCGTCGCGGAGGACGTGCGCAGGTCGGTCGCGGTGACCGAGCCGGTGTCCCCGTGCAGCCGCACCGTCCCGGCGAGGCCGGTGACGCTGATCGATCCGGCGCCGCCGCGCACCTCGACGGCCGTGGCGCGCGGGACCCGGATCCGGTAGGAGATCCGGCACGGGTTGGAGCCGATCACGCTGTGCCCGCACTTCGCCGACAGCGACAGCGTCCGCCCGTCGACGGTGTGCCGCGGCCTGGGCTTGTTGCGGTCGTTGGACCAGCGCAGGTGCTCGCTGACCTGGATGCCGGGGGAGTCGGAGGCGGTGATCTGCACCGACCCGTCGCCGGGCGACACCTTGAGCACGCCGACGCCGCTCGGCGCGGTGTAGGAGCGGTCCTCGGTGTGGCGGCTGAAGCTGAGCCCGCAGCCCGCCACGGCCGCGCCCGCCACCGCCATCGTGCCGGCCAGTGCCGCCGCTCCCGCCAGAGTCCTCACGTCGCGTCTCTCCCCGCCGCTCGCCGTCCACCCCGTCACGCAACAGCCTGCCGGACGGCGGACCGCGCCGACAGGAGGCGGGCAGGCGTCCCGGGGGTGGGGCTAACCCCACCCCCGCGGCCGCGGACGGCCTGGTTCAGCGCTCGCCGCCGGGCTTCCACAGCACGTCGCCGTGCTCGGCGTTCGCGACGCGGCACAGGATGAACAGCAGGTCCGACAGCCGGTTGAGGTACTTGGCGGTCAGCGGGTTGACGCCCCGGTCGGCGGCGTCCGGGTCACCCTCGGCGGCGGCGCCGTGCGCCTCCAGCGCGGCCCACGCGGACCGCTCGGCCCGCCGCGTCACCGTCCGCGCGACGTGCAGCAGCGCGGCGCCGGGGGAGCCGCCGGGCAGGATGAAGCTGCGCAGCGCCGGCAGGTCCGCGTTGTGCTCGTCGCAGGCCGCCTCGAGCCGCTCGATGTAGGACGGGTCGACGCGCAGCGGCGGGTACTCGGGGTCGGCTACCACCGGCGCGCACAGGTCGGCGCCCACGTCGAACATGTCGTTCTGCACGCGGACCAGCAGCGCCTTCAGCCCGTCGGGCAGGCCGCCGAGGGCGAGGGCCACGCCGATCGCGGCGTTGGCCTCCTCCACGTCGGCGTAGGCGGCCAGGCGGGGGTCGGTCTTGCTCGTCCGGGACGCGTCGCCGAGCGCGGTGCTGCCGTCGTCGCCGGTCCGGGTGTAGATCCGGGAGAGGACGACGGGGGTCTCCCTGTTCTTCGCCATGGCCGTCACACTAGCGCCGGGCCGCGCGGGCGGCGCCGTGCGGCGCCGCGCGGACGGCGCCGCAAGACCGGGCGGCCGGACGGCCCGGTGACGTTGGAAAACCGTTCGGTAGTGTTCGTTTCGTGTACGACTACGTGATCGTCGGTGCGGGGAGCGCCGGCTGCGTGCTGGCCGCGCGGCTGTCGCAGGACCCGTCGGCGAAGGTGCTGCTGCTGGAGGCCGGGCCGCCCGACGACGCGCCGGAGATCCGCATCCCGGCGGCGGTCGCGAGCCTGATCAAGGGCCCGTACGACTGGGACTACACGACCGTCCCGCAGGAGCACGCCGCCGGCCGCGCCGTGTACTGGCCGCGCGGCCGGACCCTCGGCGGCAGCTCGTCCACCAACGCGATGATCTACATCCGCGGCAGCCGGTACGACTACGACACCTGGCGCGACGCCCACGGCTGCGACGGCTGGGGCTACGAGGACCTGCTGCCCTACTTCCGCCGCGCCGAGGACCAGCAGCGCATCGCGACGCCGTACCACGGCACCGGCGGCCCCCTCCGCGTCGAGGATCTGCGCTACAAGCACCCGCTGACGCAGGCGTGGGTGCAGTCGGCGAAGGCGTTCGGCCTCGCCGCGAACCCCGACTTCAACGGCGCCGACCAGGACGGCGTCGGCTTCTACCAGGTCACCCACAAGCGCGGGCGGCGCTGGTCGGCCGCCGACGGCTACCTGCGTCCGGCGCTGCGGCGGCCGAACCTCACCGTCGTCACCGACGCGCTCGCCACCCGCGTCCTGATCGAGAACGGCCGCGCGGCCGGCGTCCGGTACGAGGCGCGCGGCGAGACCGTCGAGGCGCGCGCCTCGACGGAGGTGATCCTGTCCGGCGGCTCGGTGAACAGCCCGCAGCTGCTGATGCTGTCCGGCATCGGCCCCGCCGCCCACCTGCGCGAGCACGGCATCGACGTCGTCGTCGACGCCCCGGTCGGCCAGGGCCTGCAGGACCACCCGTTCGTCAACGTCATGTTCGCGACCCCGCACACCAAGGCGCTGTGGGAGCTGGCGAACGCCCGCACGTTCGCGCTCTACACCGCCCTCGCGCGCGGCCCGTACGCGTCCAACCTCGCCGAGGCGGGCGGGTTCGTCCGGACGGTCGACGGATTGCCCGCGCCCGACCTGCAGTACCACGTGCTGCCGACCCCGTTCGTCGACCAGGGGCTCGTCGAGCCGTCCCAGCGGCTGCTGTCGGTCATGGTCACCGCGATCGCCGTCGCGAGCCGCGGGTCGCTGACGCTGCGGTCCGCCAGCCCGTACGCCAAACCGCTGATCGACCCCGCGTACCTCGCCGACAAGGCCGACCTGGACGTCCTGGTCGCGGGTGTCCGGCAGGCCCGCGAGATCGCCGCCGTCGGCCCGCTCGCCCAGCTCGCCGGCGGCGAGCACGCGCCTGGCGAGCGCGTCCAGGACGACGAGGAGCTCGCCGCGTTCGTCCGCCGCGAGTGCGCGACGCTGTTCCACCCGACGAGCACCTGCGCGATGGGCGGCTCGGACGACGCCGTCTGCGACCCCGAGCTGCGCGTGCGCGGCGTCGACGGCCTGCGGGTCGTGGACGCGTCCGTCATGCCGTCGGTGCCGCGCGGCAACACCAACGCCCCCACCATCGCGATCGCCGAGCGCGCCGCCGACCTGATCCGCGGCCGGGCCCCGCTCCGCCCCGCGAACCGCTGACCCGCCACGAGCCACCCGCCGGCGTTCAGGACGGGCCGCCGCCCGCCTCGCGCAGCAGGGCGCCCGCCATCTCGCCGGTCCGCGCGGCGATCTCGGCCGGCGGCATGGCCCGGTCGTGCTCCAGCCACCAGGTGATCGACTGGACGAACATCGCGCCGAGCACGGTCGGCACCAGGCCGTCCGCGGACGCCCGCGAGCACGGCCCGGGACCGGCGAGGTGCTCGGTGACCATGGCGGCCAGCGAGCCGCGCATCCGGTCGGCGAACCAGGGGCTGCCCTTGCGGCCGAGCAGCGCGCCGTACAGCCGGTGGTACTCGCCGATGTGCTCGAAGAACGCGGTCCAGCGCTCGCGCGGCGGGCGCTCGTCGCCGCCGACGGTGCCGAACAGCGCGTCCATCGCCTCGTCGAAGACCTGCTCGACCAGGTGGTACTTGTCCCGGTAGTTGCGGTAGAACGCGGCGCGGCTGACCATCGCGCGCTCGGTGATCTCGCCGACGGTGACCCGTTCGAGGCCGCGCTCGCCGATCAGCTCGATCAGCGCCTCGCGGAGCAGGGTCCGCGTCCGCCGGACCCGCAGGTCCTCTTTGCGAGGCAATTTCCGGCTCCTGTCTCGCCTGGGACGGATCGCCCACCTTGCAGCTTGTGGACAGCTCCTCCCATACGAGACACATTGTCTCATGAAAGCCATCAAGGTCCGTGCCTTCGGAGCACCTGACGTCCTGCGCCTCGAAGAGGCCCCCGACCCCGTCCGCGCGGAGGGCCGGGTGCTGATCTCCGTCGATTACTCGGCCGTCCTGTTCGGCGATGTCATCGTCCGTTCGGGACGCCACCCGTTCCCGCTCCCGTACGTCCCGGGCATCGAGGTCGCCGGGCGCGTCGTCGAGGCGGACGACCCGTCCCTCGTGGACCGCCGCGTGGTCGCGACCACCCTGCACAACCGCGGCGGCTACGCCGAGCTCGCCCTCGCCGAGGAGAGCGGCGTCTTCCCCGTCCCCGACTCCCTGGACCTCCGGACCGCCCTCACCAGCTTCCAGGCCGGTGCCGTCGCGCTGGAACTGCTCGCCGGGACCGGCGTCCAGGCGGGTGAGACGGTCCTGGTCACGGCCGCCGCGGGACGGGTCGGCTCGCTGCTCGTCCAGCTCGCCAAGGCGGCCGGGGCGCGGGTCGTCGGCGCCGCGCACGGGGAGGCGAAGCTCGCGGCCGTCGCCGGGTTCGGCGCCGACCTCGCCGTCGACTACGGCGCGGAGGGCTGGGCGGACGAGGTCGTGGAGGCCACCGGCGGAGGAGCGGACGTCGTCCTCGACGCGGTCGGCGGCGAGACCGCCGCGCGGGCCATGGACGCTGCCGCCGCCGGGCGGGGCCGCATCGGGATCTACGGATTCACGTCGGGGGAGTGGGCGCCGCTGGACGCCCGTGCGATCGGCGCCCGCGGGCTCACGGTCGTCGGCGCGCTCGGGATCGCGTTCGCCAAGCCGCCGGCCGAGCAGCGCGCCGCCGCCGAGCGGGCGCTGGAGGCCGCCGCGTCCGGCGCGCTGAGCCCCCGCGTCCACGCCGAGTTCTTCCTGGACGAGGCGTCCCGCGCGCACACGGTCCTGGAGGCGCGGGAGAACATCGGCGCCGTCCTTCTGAAATGAACGGGCCGGGAACGGCCCAGTGGACGACAACCCCGTGAACGAGGAACGCCCCCGTCGGATGACGGGGGCGTTGGCGGATGGGGTCGCTGTGCGGGCGTCACCGCTTGAGCGCCTTCGCCAGCCGGGCGCGGCGCGCCTCGCGGGCCTCGGCCCGCAGCCGGCGCGCCCGGTCCTCTCCGGCGATCCTGATGAACTCGTGGCTGATCATGGTCGGCTCCCTTCGCTCGTGTCCGGTCGGTGCGGTCAGGACGGGTCGTGCGTCAGCGCTTGAGCGCCTTGGCGAGGCGGGCGCGGCGGGCGTTGCGCGCCTCGGCCTGCCGCTCGCGTACGCGGTCGGCGATGATGACCCGGCTGATGTCCGTGCTGTACATGTCCTGCTCCTTGTCTCCGCCGGGCCCTCTTGGCCCGACATGTACAAGGTTCGTCCTAAGGCCCCGGGGCCCACATCGGGACGACGCCCTATTCGCGCGCCTTAGGACGCCTTAGTTCGCGGCGCCTGGGACTGAGCCGCCTTAGGGGGCGGTGTACGGGGTGCCGAGACGCCTTAGGCGGGCGGTCCGCGCTCAGGAAACGGCGCGGACGAGGAGGTCGGTGAGGGCGCGCCCGGCGGACTCGTCCAGCGGCGCGTGGTCGAGCATGAGCCGGTACCACAGCACGCCGTAGACGACGTCCATCAGCAGTTCGGGGTCGGTGCCGGCGGCGATCTCGCCGCGCTCGGCGGCGCGGTCGAGGATGCCGCGGAGCGCGGCGCGGCGGGCGAACAGGAACCGGTCGCGGAACGCGCGGGCGAACGCGGGGTCGAGGAGCGCCTCGGCCATCAGGCCGATGAGGACGGGCCGCTGGCCGCGCTGCCGGAACGTCGCGGCGAGGAACTCGGTGAGGTCGCCGGGCAGGGAGCCGGTGTCCGGGACGGTGATGCGCTCGTCGGCGAGCTCGACCAGGCCGTCCAGGACGACGTCGGCCTTGGACGGCCACCAGCGGTAGATCGTCTGCTTGCCGACGCCGGCGGTCGCGGCGATGCCCTGCATGGTGAGGGCGGCGTAGCCGTGCTCCTGGAGCTCGCTCATCGCGGCGTCGAGGATCGCGCGCCGTGCCGTCTCGCTGCGTGGCCGTCCCATGCGGGCAGTTTACAAGACGTCGCGTCTCGATTTAGTATCGAGACGTCACGTCTTGAAATGGAGGCGCGGGATGCGCGTTGTGATCATGGGCGGCACGTCCGGCATCGGGCTGGCCGCCGCGGAACTGCTGGCGGCGCGGGACGCCGAGGTCATCGTCACCGGGCGCGACCCGGAGAAGTTCGCCGCGGTGAAGTCCGCGGCCGCGGAACGGGTCGACGGCGCCGACGAGGCCGCGGTCGCCGCGTTCTTCGAACGGACCGGCGGGTTCGACCACCTGGTCCTCGCCTTCAGCCCGGGCGCCGTCGGCCTCGGCCCGATCGGGCAGACGAAGCTGGCCGACGTCCGGGCCGCGTTCGACGGGAAGCTGTTCCCGTACCTGTCGGCGATCCAGCACGCGAAGGTGACCGGCTCGATCACGTTCGTGTCGGCGGCGTCCGCCCGCGCGGCCCTGCCGGGCACGACGGCGCTCGCCGCGGTGAACGGCGCGATCGAGCGGATCGTGTCGCCGCTCGCCGCGGAGCTGGCGCCGGTCCGGGTGAACGCGGTCGCGCCCGGCGTCGTCGACACCCCGTGGTGGTCGTTCCTGCCGGACGAGCACCGCGAGGCGCAGTTCGCCGAGGCGGCGGGCGGGCTCGCGGTCAAGCGCGTCGGCACCGCCGAGGACGTCGCCGAGGCGATCGCCTACCTCATCGGCGCGTCCTACGTGACCGGCACGATCCTCCCCGTGGACGGCGGCTTCACCGTCGCCTGAGCCCCGGCACGCGACGGCGCCCGCCCCGAGAGGCGGGCGCCGTGCACACGTGACGCCCGCGCGTGCGGGCGTCACGCCTATGCGGCGCCCCGCGTTGCGGGCGCCGCTCTGTCGTCAGCGCTTGTAGCGGCGGCCGTGGATCATGTTGATCAGGCCGAGGACGCGCGCCATCTCCTTCTCGGTGCGGCCGAACGAGGTCAGGTTCATGGTGGCGAACCGCTGCCGGGTGATGGCCTTCGGGCGGGCGAACTCGCGCAGCCCGTCCGCGCCGTGGATGCGGCCGAAGCCGGACTCGCCGACGCCGCCGAACGGCAGCGCCGCGACCTGCGCGAACGCGGCGAACGCGTTGATGGACGTCATCCCGGAGCGCATCCGGCGGGCGGCGTCCATCGCGCGGGTCCTGCTGCCCGAGAAGATCGTCCCGGCGAGGCCGTAGCTGGTCCTGTTCGCCTTCTCGACCGCCTCGTCCAGGTCCTTGACGCGGTGGACGGTGATCGTCGGGCCGAACGTCTCCTCGCAGACGGCGGACGAGTCGTCCGGCACGTCGGTGAGCACGACCGGCTCGACGTAGGGCTTGCGGACCGACTCGGCGCCGCCGACGACGGCCTTGCCGCCCCTGTCGAGGGCGTCCTTGATGTGCCGCTCGATGATGTCGAGCTGGCCCGGCATGGTGATCGGGCCGTAGGCGGCCTCGCGGTCGAAGCCGGGCCGCAGCTCCTTCGCCCTCTCGGTGATCTTGCCGAGGAAGCGGTCGTAGACGTCGTCCAGCACGTAGATCCGTTCGACGCCGATGCAGGTCTGGCCGGCGTTGGACATCGCGCCCCACAGCGCGGCGTCGGCGGCGGCGTCGAGGTCGGCGTCGGAGTCGACGATGCAGGCGTCCTTGCCGCCGCACTCGGCGACGATCGGGGTGAGGTTCTCGGCGCAGGCGGCCATCACCCGCTTGGCGGTGCGGCCGGAACCGGTGAAGGCGATCTTGTCGACGTCCGGGGACGAGGCGAGCGCCGCGCCGGTCGGGCCGAGGCCGGTGACGACCTGCAGCACCGGGTGCTCGGGGACGACGCCCTCGACCAGCTCGGCGAGCAGCAGCCCGACGCCCGGGGTGAACTCCGACGGCTTGAAGACGACGGCGTTGCCGGCGGCGAGCGCGTAGGCGATCGAGCCCATCGGAGTGAAGATCGGGTAGTTCCACGGGCCGATCACGCCGACGACGCCGAGCGGCTGGTACTCCAGCTCGCAGCGCTGGTTGATGGCCATGAGGCCGGGGTAGACGGTGCGCGGGCCGAGGACCTTCCGCGCGTTGCGGGCCGCCCAGTCCAGGTGGGAGATCGCCATGATCGTCTCCAGCTGGGCGTCCTGCACCGGCTTGCCGGTCTCCTGGTGGATGAGCTCGGCCATCCGGTTGAGGTTGCGGGTGAGCGCGCCCTTGACGTTCAGCAGCCGGAGGCGGCGCTCCTTCCAGCCGAGGGCGCGCCACCAGCCGGCCGCCTCGCGGGCCCGGCCGAGCGCCTGCGCGACGGCGGCGGCGTCGTGCACGGGGTGCTCGCCGACGACCTCGCCGGTGGCCGGGTTCAGGGACGCGAAGGTCTCGGTGCTCTCCGTGGCCACGGACATGCGGAACCTCCCGGGAGGAGCCTGGTAAGTGGTTACTTGCACTTGTGTACTCGCTAGTAAATCACTCTAGGCGGCCGGGTGTCCCCGCCCTGGCCGGGTCCGTGCCGGCTCAGGCGTCCGGGATCCAGCTGCCGTGGAATCCCGCCGGCACCCGCCGGGGCAGCCGGACGCTCGCCGTCCGCGACAGGTCCGCCGCGTCCAGGACGACGAGTTCGGCGCTGGAGGCGCCGGAGACGATCGACAGCAGCCAGCCCTCGTCCTCCCCGCGCGCCCCCTCGGCGGGGACGAAGACCGCCTCGCCCACGGACGCGTCCTCCCCGAACTCCCGGACCGAGGACGAGCCGTCGCGCAGGTCGTACTTCACCACGGCGTCCCCGGCGACCGTGTAGAGGAAACGGTGGCGATGGCCGGTCTTCGCGTCGTCGTGCGTCGGGAACTCCACGTTCCGGTCGTCGAGCTGCTCCTCGCCGGCGCGCCCGGTGGCCGGATCCAGGGTCCAGCGGTACAGGTGCGCGCTCTCCGACCGGGCCGCGTCCTGCGCCGGGTCCGCCGAGCCGCCGATCTCCTTCCAGGTCGCGGCGAAGTCCTCGGGCCGGTACCGGACGCCGTCCAGCACGATCCGCCCGGCGGCGTCCTCGTGGGCGTTGCCGACGTGGAAGACGTAGCAGGGGTCGACGTCGAACCAGCGGACGTCGCCCGGCGCGTCCCGCCGCATGACGCCGAGCCGGGCTCCGTAGCCGTCGTCCCAGCGGAACGGCATGCCCCCGCCGCCCAGCGCCAGGTCCAGGTCGAACACCACGGGCAGGTCCAACCAGATCACGTGGTTCTCGGTGATCGCGAAGTCGTGCATCATCGTCGGGCCCGGGACCTCGATCTCGCGGCTCTCCACGACCCGCGACCCGTCGGCCGACAGCCGGTGGTAGGTCAGGTACGGCGGGAGGACGCCGTAGCCGAAGAACAGCAGCTCGCCGGTCACCGGATCCTGCTTGGGATGCGCGGTCATCGCGGTGGTGAGCGTCCCGCCGAAGTCGCACGGACCGACCGTCTCGGCCTCCGGCGTCAGCTCGTACGGGAAGCCGATCTCGACCAGCGCGAGGATCCTGTCGCCGTGCGGGACGACATGGGTGTTGGCGGGAACGGCGGTGAAGTCGAGCGTCCCGTCGTCGCCGGCGAAGCGGGCGTTCCCGTCGAGGAACGTCCTGGTCCGCACCCAGCGGTTGCGGTACCACTCGGCGCGGCCGCCGCGCAGCCGCACGCCGTGGATCATCCCGGGCCCGGTGAACCAGTGGCCGCTCGGCCGGCCCGGCAGCGGGTTCGGGCCGTTGCGGAAGTACCGTCCGGTCAGCTCGGGCGGGAGCGTCCCGGTGACCTCCAGGCCGGTGGCGTCGATCTCGTCCGGGACGGGGGCGAGGGCGCCCTCGAGCCAGCCGGCGTTCCGCGTCGTCTCCATGTCCTGTCCTTCGCTGGGCGGGTCCGAGGGGGTTCTACCTGGGCTTTCCCGGTGCGGGCGCGCTCATCGCACGGTTTCGCGGTCGAGGCCGTGGCGGGCGAGGTACCGCTTCTGCGCGATCTCGGGGTAGCGGGCGGTGAACACGATCGGGACCGTGAAGCCGGCGATCTTGACGGCGACGAGCAGCGCCGTGTTGTCCGGCGCGGCGTGCTGCACGTAGGCCAGGACGAGGGCCATGACGGTGAAGCTGATGGCCCAGACGATCGCGATGACGGTGGTGATGCGCTTGAACAGGTCCGTCGCGGCGATCTCGTCGGCGACGTTGCGGCGGCCGACGCCCTCGGTGAAGGGCCGTCCCGCGAGCACGGTGCCCCAGGCGGTGAGGGCGAGCCAGCCGATCGCCATGGACGCGCCGTAGTCCAGCAGGGACGAGTCGGGGGCGGCGAAGGCGAGCGCGGTCAGCAGCGTCATGAAGACGATGGTGGACAGTTCGAGGATCAGCGAGTCGAGCCGGTGGCCCTTGCGCAGGTCCAGGGCGAGGAGCACGAGCGCCGCCGCGAGGCCGACCGCCGCGCCGGCCTGGTCGTTCCAGCCGCTCACCACGGCGAGCAGGATCCACGGGAGGAAGTTCCGGAGGTAGTAGAGCAGCATGGTGCGAGCCTCTCTCGGGAGCGACATTCCATGTTCGACATGTCAGAAGCTAGACGTGTCAGTGTCGACATGTCAATCCCGACGTGTCACAATCGAGGAATGAGCCTGCGACACGCGCTGCTGGGGCTGATCGCCGAGATGGACGGTGCCAGCGGATACGACCTGATGAAGGTGTTCGAGATCTCGCTCGGGACCGTCTGGCAGGCGACCCAGAGCCAGCTCTACGGCGAGCTCGGCAAGCTCACCGACAGCGGCCTGATCGAGGTGTCCGCCGAGGGCCCGCGCGGCCGCAAGGAGTACGCGATCACCGGCGCGGGCCGGGACGAGCTGCGGCACTGGATGGTGGAGACCGACCCCAAGCCGCACCGCCGGGACGAGGTGCTGCTGCGGGTCTTCTTCCTCGACCAGATCGCGCCCGAGGAGGCCCTCGGCTACCTCGACCGGATGATCGACGCCCTCACCGGCCGGCTCGACGAGCTCGCCCGGCTCGAGGAGATCGTCCCGTGGGAGGAAGAGGGCGGCCTCACCGGCAACGGCCGGCTGACCATGGAGTACGGCAAGCGCTTCATGGCCATGCGCCGCGACTGGTTCGTCTGGGCCCGCGAGCAGTACCGGGAACGCCGCCCCGCCACAGAGGCCCGCGCGTCGTCCGGCGCGTCGTCCGGCGCGGGCGGCGCGTCCGGCGCTTCCGGCGCGTCGGGGCAGGGCGGCTGACGGGCGTACGGGCGTACGGCCGGGCAAGGCGGGGGCCTGCCCGGCCGTAGACGGCGGTGCCCTCCGCTCTCGGGCGGAGGGCACCGGTTCCGTGCTTCGCGGCCGTCAGAAGTGGTCCGCGGCCCACTCGGCGAACGTCCGGGCGGGACGGCCGGTGATGCGCTCGACCTCCGGCGAGATCTCCACGTCGCGGTCCGCCGCCTCGGCGCGCACCCGCAGCAGCGCGTCCACGATCCCCTCGCGCATGTAGGGGCGGCTCAGCATCTCCTCCCGCGCCTGCTCCGGCGAGATCTCCTCGAACCGGGCCGGGACCCCGGCGGCGGCGCCGATGATCTCGACCATCTCCGGGTGCGTGAGCGCCTCGGGGCCGCTGAGCACCGGCTTCGCGCCGACGAGACCGTCCGACAGCAAGGCCCGCGCGGCGACCGCGGCGATGTCGCGCTCGTGGATCGGCGCGCTGCGGGCCCGCGCGTACGGCTCGCGCACCGGCTCACCGGCGCGGATCGTGTCCGCCCAGGCCAGCGCGTTGGTCGCGAACTCGCCCGGGCGCACGAACGTCCACTCCAGGCCGGTCGCCTCGATGGCCCGCTCGAGCTCCAGGTGATGGGCGCCGATCGCGTTGCGTGGATCGTCGTCGAGCGCCGCCGACGACGACAGCATGACGATGCGCCGGACGCCGTGGTCGCGGGCGCGCTCCAGCACGTCGCCCAGGCCGGTCCAGAACACGGCGGGGTTGAGGAACATCGACGTGACGCCGTCCAGCGGCATCTCGTCGGTGCGGGCGACCTCCACCTCGCCGGGCAGCCGCGCGGTCGCGGGGTCGCGGGTCAGCGCGCGGACCTTCACGTCCGCGCAGAGCAGCTCGCCGACGAGGTGGCGGCCGACGTTGCCGGTGGCCCCGGTGACAAGGATCATCGTTCGACTTCTCTCTCTGGGGGTGTGTCGCGACCATCTTCAACCAAACGGATGAAGACGTCAAACAGCCGGATGTATGACGTCGTCAGCCAGGCGGTACGATGAGCGCGTGACGGAGGAGACCAGGCGGCCGCGGCGCGCGCCCGCACCGGGCGAGCGCAAGCTGGACGCCGAACGGTCCCGGCGGCTGCTGCTCGACGCCGCCCTCGACGAGTTCGCCGCCAAGGGCTACGCGGGCGCCCGCGTGCAGGACATCGCCGACCGCGCCGGCGTCAACAAACAGCTGATCAACTACTACTTCGGCGGCAAGGAGGGCCTGTACCGGGAGATCGCCTGCCGCTGGCGCGAGACCGAGGCCCGCTTCAACGACCCGGACATCGGCCTCGACGAGGTCCTGGTCCGCTACCTGCGGCACGCCCTCGACGACCCGCGCGGCACCCGGCTGAACGCCCTGCGCGGCCTCACCGGCACCTTCGACGGCGAACCGCCGATCGAGCGCGAGGACCTGTCGGAACTGGTCCGGCGCCAGGCGGAGGGCGAACTCGCCGACGACCTGGACCCCGCCGCCGTCATGCTCGTGATGATGGCCGTGGTCGCCGCACCCGTCGTGCTGCCCCTCGCCGTCCACCGCGTCTTCGGCGTCAGCCCCGAATCACCCGAGTTCCAGCAGCACTACGCCGAACAACTCCGGCGCATCGTCCGCCACCTCGCCGCCCGCCCCCGCACCGAGGACGCCGCCGGAACCTAGCGTCAGCTCTGCCAGAACAGGAACAGCGAATGGCCCATCTCGATCGAGATGGCGCCGATCCCCAGCGCGTCCGTGATGTGGTAGATCAGGTGGAAGAAGCCGCGGTTGATCGGCTCGATCCACAGCAGCGCGATCAGTACCAGGAAGGCGTAGCCGCCGTACCCGCTGATCTGGTCCACCAGCCGGCGCGGCAGGTACGGCTCGACGATCCCGAAACCGTCCAGCCCCGGGATCGGCAGCAGGTTCAGCAGCGCCGCCGTCACCTGCAGGAACGCCAGGAACGCCAGCCCGAGCCAGAACACCGCGTGGCCCTGCGCCGCGAAGTTCTTGTAGATGACCGCCAGCATGATCGCGAAGATCGCGTTGGACAGCGGGCCCGCCGCCGACACCAGGCTGTGCCGCAGCCGTCCCGGAATGCGGTGCCGCTCGATCCACACCGCCCCGCCCGGCAGGCCGATCCCGCCGAGCAGGATGAACACCACCGGGATCAGGAAGCTCAGCAGCATGTCGGAGTACTTGAGCGGGTTCAGCGTCAGGTACCCCTTCGCCGCCACGCTCCGGTCACCGGACCGGTAGGCGATGTAGGCGTGCCCGAACTCGTGCACGCACAGCGACAGCACCCACGCCGCGATCACGAAACCGAACAGCGAGACCCGCGCCCCCTTTGCCGGATTGTCGCCGTACCGCCAGGTCAGCAGGCCGCAGATGACGGTCGCCGCCACGATCACGAGGAACACCGGGCTCGGCTGCACCGCCGAGCGCCCCCGCCTCGTGAAATCCGCAACCATCGCCCCGACCCCTTCCGGTCCGCGCCGTCGATTCCTTGCAAGCTACCGTCTCGTAGGTGCGGACACGCCCCCGCGGCGGATCAGAGTCCCGCGATCCCCGGCACCACGTACGTGCGCAGGAAGCGGCGCAGGTCGTCCGGCTCCCGCTCGCGGTCCATCACGATCAGCGACGTGATGATGCGGAACAGGAACTCCACCGTCCCCTCGACCTCGATGTCGGGACGCAGCGTCCGCTGCCGCTGCGCCTGCTCGAAATAGGGCCGCACATAGTCGCAGCACAACGCCAGGACGTGCTCCGCCGCGCCCGCCACCGCCGCCTGCATGTGCCCCGCCGCCTCCGGCACCAGGAAATGCGCGATCGTCGGCTCGTTCCGGACGTACTCGACCGCGTCCATCGTGCCCTCGACGATCGCCTCCGGCACCGACCGCTCGCGACGCAGCCGCACCGCCAGCCGGTCCAGGAAACGGTGCAGGTCACGCACCACCACCGCGAGGATCAGCTCGTCCCGCCCGCCGCTGACCGCCCGGTACACCGTCGCCCGCGACAGCTTCGCCGCCGCGGCGATGTCCTCCACCGTGGTCTTCGCCACGCCGAACCGGGAGAAGCACGCCTCGGCGGCGTCGATGATCCGCTCGCGCGTGGCGTCCGTGCTGACCGGGGGCATGGCCGAAACATTACCGGCAGGCGCGGCGCCGCTACCCGCCGCGCGTCAGTCCAGCGTGTACTCCAGCGACCAGGTGTGCCCGCCGTCGGTGACGGTGATCTGCCCGACGCCGCGGATCCCCGCCAGCTCGCCGGTCCCGGACGTCGGCACGATCAGCCAGCGCAGCCACTGCGTGCCGGGCGTGCCGTCCTCGGTGCCCGCGCTGTGCTGCAGCACGAACGTCCCCTCGCGGCCGTGCAGGATCCCTTGGACGTGCTCGATCCCCACGTACGCCACCGGCCCGGCCGCCGACTCCACCGTGATCAGCTCGGTGGTGCTGGTGCCGACCAGGTCCCCGTGGAACGTCTTGCGGACGTGCACCCGCGTCAGCTTGTTGCCGCCCTGCTCGTCGTAGGGCTTCTCGGCTTCCCACGCGTCGATGTCGAAAGCGCCGCTCGCTTGGAAGGTCATGTCCGCCATGATGCCCGCCGCCCCCGACACCGGGCGAGTCCCTACCGCCCGACCACGCCGCGAAAGGACGGACCAGCTGGTCCTCCTCATCAAGGAACGAGCCCCTGTCGCCTGCCTTGTGCTCGCTGCTCGCTGCTCGCTGCTCAGTGCTTGGTGGTCAGTGCTCGGTGCTCGGTGCTCGGTGCATCAAAAGAGGGGTTCGGGTGCCTCGACGAGAGTGGTGTTCGGGAGATCGTGGATAAGGGTGTTCGGGTGGTGGGGTGGCGCTTGCGTACGGGGCCGCCCCTCCAAAGTCAAGGGCGCCTTCGGCGTCGCTTCGCGATGGACTTCGTCCACC